>NZ_JAALDW010000515.1:0-2515 GCF_014145055.1 Dietzia sp. DQ11-38-2 | reverse complement strand
CGGGCGTGCTGGCGGGCGCCCGAGGTCGTGGACGTGCTGTCGGTGATGCTGGTTTCGGTCGTGCTGGTCATCAGGTCACTCTCCGATCGTGACGGGTTTGGGATGGGTCTTACCGCGGGGGAAGCACAGGATTCCGAGCCCCACCACGGCGAGGACGGTGAGGACGCCGGCCCATCGCATCCACGGGGTCTGCCCGGAGGGGTCGAAGATCTCCGTCCGCGGCCAGGCGAGGTTGACCGTCATGAGCAGGCCGTACCCCACGGCGAGGACGTTGACGGGGATCCCCCAGCGGCCCAGCGAGAACAGGGGTTTGCCCTCGGCGTCGGTGAGGCGCGGGCCGTTCGGCCATCCCCGGAGTCGGCGCAGGAGCAGCGGCGCGGTCACGCACAGGTAGGCGAGGTAGATGAGGATGATGCACACCGAGGCGAGGGTCGCGAAGATGGCGGCGTTGCCCATGTTGACCAGCAGGATCGCGATGCAGGACACGCCGATGAGCACGGCCGGGGCGATCGGGGTGCCGGTGCGGGGGTTGACGCGGGACAGGGTCGCCGAGAAGGGCAGGCGCCCGTCGCGGGCCATCGAGAACATCAACCGGGTGGCCGCGGTCTGGATGGCGAGGGTGCAGATGAAGATGGCCACGACGACCACCACGAGGAGCACCTTGCCCCAGAAGTTCCCGAGCACCGAGTTCAGGACGTACGGCAGTCCCTCGGTGGCCAGCCGGCCGTCGGTGAGACTGGGCGCGGCCATGAGCGCGGCGAGGATCATGAGTCCGCCACCGAGGGCCGAGACCGTCAGGGCCATCCGGATGGTCCGCGGAGCGACCCTGCGGGGGTTGACGGTCTCCTCCGCCAGCTCACCGGCCGAGCCGAAGCCCACCATCACGTAGGCGGCCATGAGTCCGGAGACGACCCAGGCCCAGATGTACCCGGGCTGGTCCCCCATGCCCGCCGTGTCGAAGACGACCTGCGGTCCGCGGACGGCGTGGGTCACCAGCGCGAGGATCACCGCGACGACACCGACGATCTCGCAGGTCACGCCGATGTTGTTGACGTAGGCCATCCATCTGATGCCGAGGGAGTTGATCGTGGTGGTGATGACGAGCAGCACCGATCCCAGCAGGACGGCGTTCGCCGCACCGGAGGGTGAGGTGAGGGCCGGGTCGTCGCCGATGACCTGGAAGCCGGACCAGATGCTGGGAAGCACGACCTGGAGCGCGATGGCCGCCGCCGAGGCGGTAACGATCTGGGCGAGGATCATGAACCAGCCCCCGAACCACCCGATTATCTCGCCTCCCATCCGCCTCGACCACTGGTAGATCGCTCCCGAGAGGGGATACCGCGCCGCGAGCTCGGCGAAACACAGCGCCACCAGGAACTGGCCCGCGAACACGATCGGCCAGGTCCAGAAGAACGCCGGTCCACCGAACCCGTACCCCAGTCCGAACAGCTGGAAGATGGTGGTGAGGATCGAGACGAACGAGAACCCGGCCGCGAACGACGCGAAGGTGCCGAGGCTGCGGTGGAGCTGCTGGTCGTAACCGAGGTCGGCGAGGTCGTCGTGGTCGCCCCGACGTGCGGCAGCCGAGGTGGACGCGTCGCTCCGACCAGTGGGGACCGGGGTGGTGAGGCCGGAGGGATCGCTCATGTCCGGGACTCCTCTCGGGGTGGGGTCCGAGCTGCGCCGGGACCATTTCCTGTCTGCCGATAGTTTTCCCATCGCGTGTGACCCCCGGGTTGCCCGGTGTTTCGATCCGATTAACAGGCCCTCACGCCTTCGCCCACCCCTCGCCGGGCGGCCCGACCGCATGATCGAATGCCCCCATGCCGACCCCTCGTGACCCCCGAGACGAGCGCGCGAGAGCCTGGTCCGATGCGGTGCGGCGCGAGCTCACCGCGCGACTGGGTCCGTCGGTGTCCCCTGCCGTCTGGGTCACCGGATCGGTGGGTCGCGGGGAGGCCGTCCCGGGGAGTGACCTGGAAACCCTCGCCGTCGTCGTCGATCCCGGCGACCCCGGTCGACCCGACGACCGAACGGTGCGCCGCGCTGTCGCCTCCACAGATCTCTCGCACGAACCGTGGTTCGCCGAGACCTCCCCCGCCTCGGCCGCTGATCCCCGTCTGATCAGGAGCGTCGCCGGATGGACGCGGGCCGCCGACGGGTGGGCCGACGCCCCCGCCCGCGACCTGGGGGTCGTCCACCTCGGACTGCTGTCCGACGCCCGGCCGTTGACGGACGACCACGACGACCCCGGACTCCTGCCACGTATCGCCGTCCGGGCCGTGGCCGACCATCCGGTGATCCTCACGGACATCCTCGCCGACGCACTGTCCACCCGCGCATCGGTGCCGTCCCGGCTCACCCGCGCCCTGCGGTCGGACCCGGTCGTCGACCTCAAGCACTGCGTCCTCACCCCGGTCGTCAAGCTCGCCCGGTGGGCCGCGCTGCGGGCCGGGGTGACGGCCACCTCGACCGACGCACGCCTCGAACTCGCCGCCGACCCCCGGGTCCTGCC
>NZ_JAALDW010000514.1:0-1550 GCF_014145055.1 Dietzia sp. DQ11-38-2 | reverse complement strand
GGCGGGCGTCGACCGGGCCGGCCAGCCCACGCGGGCCCGGTTGGTCCTGTTCCGCAGGCCGCTCACCCGCCGCGCGCCGGGTGGGGACGACCTCCGCGACCTCATCTACTCCGTGCTGGTGGAACTGGTCTCACAGCATCTGGAGATCTCCCCCGACGACGTGGAGGCCGGCCCCGGCGAGGAGTGACCCGCCCGGGCAGGATCACATCACTGTCACCCTCACATCACGGCGTCACGCTTGATCCGACGACGTTCGCGCTCCGACAGTCCACCCCAGATGCCGAATCGCTCGTCGTTGGCCAGGGCGTACTCCAGGCACTCTGCCTTGACCTCGCATCCCGTGCAGATCTTCTTGGCCTCGCGGGTCGAGCCGCCCTTCTCCGGGAAGAAGGCTTCAGGATCGGTCTGCGAACACAGTGCCCGCTCCTGCCAGCTCTCCTCCTCGTCCTCCGCGAAGAGCGCGCCGGTGCCGAGGTCGACCAGGGCCAGTTCGGGTCCCGCTGCGGTGCGTGACTGTCGATCCACGGTCATCCCCTCGTGTTACGTTGCTCGTCGCTCGTGCGTCTGCCCGGCCCCGCGTGCCGCTCAGATACGAATGACACACCTGTGATTACACACATGCGAGTCGTCCAGGTCAAGCGAATTCGGGGATACCTAGCATTTCCGTGCGCCGCGCGCGGCAGTGACACGCCGGATCTGGTGTGGCGTGGAACACCCTCGGATCGGGGTGGTCGCCCGGAACGCCCGGCCGCCCTGCCCGCGCCGCGACCCCGTCACTACGCTTGGTCGACGTGAGGATCTGTGTAGTGGCCGGTGGCGTCGGTGGCGCCCGTTTCCTGCTCGGCGCACGTCGCCTTCTCGGACTGGACCCTGCCCCGGCAGGTCGGGGCACGCCGGGACGGGAGGCCGATCCCCACCACGCCGCCCCCACACACCGCCTCGACGCGGTGGTCAACGTCGGGGACGACGCGTGGATGCACGGTGTCCGGATATGCCCCGACCTCGACACCTGCATGTACACCCTCGGCGGGGGCATCGATCCCGATCGCGGGTGGGGTCACGCGGGCGAGACGTGGAACTGCCGCGATGAACTCGCCGCCTACGGCGTCCAGCCCGACTGGTTCGGTCTCGGGGACAAGGACCTGGCCACGCACCTGGTCCGTACGCAGATGCTGGGGGCCGGGTATCGGTTGACCGACATCACCGAGGCGCTGTGCACCCGCTGGTCGCCCGGCGTCCGTCTGCTGCCGGTGACCGACGACCGCTGTGAGACTCACGTCGTGGTCCCCGGCGGCCCCGACGACGAGCAGGGTTCCGGCGAGCGGGCGATCCACTTCCAGGAGTGGTGGGTCCGCCACCGGGCGCAGCTGCCGGCCTCGGCGTTCGTGCAGATCGGCGCCGAGGCGGCCCGGCCCACCCCGGAGACCCTCGAGGCCATCGCGGAAGCCGACCTCGTCGTCGTCGCCCCCTCCAACCCCGTGGTCTCCGTCGGCGCGATTCTCGCCGTCCCCGGGATCCGGGCCGCGCTGCGGTCCACCTCCGCGCCGGTG
>NZ_JAALDW010000513.1:1001-3030 GCF_014145055.1 Dietzia sp. DQ11-38-2 | reverse complement strand
CGGCGCGGTGGCGGCAGCGGCCGAACTGCACCCGCAGTACGCGCCCGAAGTGAACCTGGTGGGTACCGCGGCCGGCTCCCCGCCGGCCGACCTCCTGGCCACGCTCGAGTGGTCCGACGGGTCGGCGATCGCCGGGGTGATCGGCTATGCGCTCAACGGCCTGGTCGACGCCTATCCGGAGATGGGCGGGCTGCTCGACGCCTATCTCAACGACGAGGGCCGGGCGATGCTCGCCGCCACCTCGCACCAGTGCATCGGCGAGACCGCCATCCAGTTCTTCCAGCAACGCACCAACCGCTACACGACGTCCGGCCAGTCGGCCGGTGAGATCGCCAGGCAGGATCCGGCCATCATGAGCTACCTGGAGCGCGAGCGCATCGGTCGCCTGACGCCCAGCACTCCGGTGCGGATCCTGTCCCCGATGAACGACGACATCGTGCCCGGCCACCAGTCGCAGCAGCTCGGCCGGGACTGGTGTGCGCAGGGGGCCGCGGTCGAGATGGTCATCGACCACGCCCCGCCGGTGGCCACGGGATTCGCCCTCAACCACGCGGTACCGATGCTCTCCGGCCTCGGCGACACGGTGCAGTACCTGGCCGACCGGCTCGACGGCGTGCCGCCGCCGGTCAACTGCGGGACGTACTGAGCTGTCGAGCCGACGCCCCAGCCGCCTCATCCGGGTCCCGCAAGTAGGTTGCGCAAGCGGCTTGTAGAATCACGCGGGTGACCGACCAGCCCCACGCCCCGGCCAGCCCAGTCCCCGGCAGCCCCGCGCCCACCGACCCGACCGCACTGGCCACAGACCTGCGTGAGGCCCTCCGGCCGCTGTGGCGACGGTTCGCCGAGCACCGGACGCTGTCGATGGGGAAGGTCGGGATCCTCGCCCGACTCGACCGCCTCGGCGCCCTCACCGCCACCGACCTCGCCGCACACGAACGGATCAGCCACCAGGCGGTGGCGGGTGCGGTGCGCGAACTCGAGGCGATGGGGCTGGTCTCCCGGAATCCCGACCCCTCCGACGGACGTCGGGTCCTGGTAAGCCTCACCGGGTCCGGCCGCACCCGTCTGGTCGCCGAGCGCTCGGCCGGGCAGGAATGGCTGATCCGCGCCGTCACAGACGAGCTCAGCGAATCCGATCGCGCCACCCTCGCGGCGGCAGTTCCGCTGCTCGTCAGGCTGGACACCGAGGGCCCCGGGTGACCACGACAGGCCGCGCACCCGCGCCCCGCTGGTTCTTGCAGGCCCTCGTCTACGCCGGGCTCACCAGCTCGATCGTCAGCTCCCTGGGCATGCTGCTCGTCCCGTCGGTCGCAGGCGAGTTCGACATCACCGTCAGCGCCGCGCAATGGATGCTCACCGTCAACCTGCTGGTGGGCGCCGTCGCCACCCCGATCATGGGCCGCTTGGCGGACGGCCCTCACACCCGGCGGTTGCTCCTGGCGTCGCTGGCGGTGATCTTCACGGGGTCGGTCATCGCCACCGTCGCCACGAACTTCACCGTGTTCCTCCTGGGCCGAGCGCTGCAGGGCCTGCTCTACGGGACGGTCCCGGTCACCATCGCGCTGGCCCGCCGGCACCTGAGCTACTCGCGATCCCAACCGGCCATCTCGACGCTGTCGGTCACGGTCTCCGTGGGGATGGGACTGGGATACCCGCTCACCGGCCTGCTCGCCGCGGGCTTCGGCCACCGGTCCGCGTTCGCCTTCGCCGCCGTGTTCGTCGCCACCGCGGCAGCCGGGGTGTGGCGGTTCGTGCCCGCCGGACCCGATCCACTCGCGCCCCGGACCCCGCTCGACCTGCCCGGAGCGATCCTGTTGGGCGTCGGCCTGACCACCCTGCTGCTGTGGATCTCCGAGGCCCAGAGCTGGGGATGGGTCTCGCCGCGCGCCGCGGGGACGCTCGCGGTGTCGGTGGCCGCCCTCACGGGGTGGGCCGTGCACAGTGTGCGGACGCGGCACCCGCTCATCAACCTGCGCGTGGTGCGCCGTCCCGAGGTCCTGCTGGCCAACGCCACCGCGATCGGGCTGGG
>NZ_JAALDW010000513.1:0-979 GCF_014145055.1 Dietzia sp. DQ11-38-2 | reverse complement strand
CTCTGTACATCGGCTTGTCGATCGCGAGCCTGGTGGCCCAGGCTCCGAGCGGAACCGGTTTCGGTCTCGCCGTCCCGCTCATGTGGGCGGGTTTCCTGATGGCACCGCTGTCCGTGGGCAGCCTCCTGGCCAACCGGGCGGTCCGCGCGCTCTCCCGTCGGGTCGACATCGCGGCCTTCCTCCCCGTGGGAGCCACTGTGATGACCGCGGCCTCTGTGCTGCTGTGGGCTGCGCACGGGGACTTCCCCACGCTCGCCGTCGGGATGTTCCTCTTCGGCGCGGGGATCGGTTCCGGGTACGCCGCCATGCCCGCGTTGATCGCCCGGAGTGTCGCCGTGGACCAGCTCGGTAGCGCCGTGAGCTTCAACCAGGTCCTACGCACGGTCGGCGGCGCAGTGGGCGCCGCACTGTCCGCCGCCGCGCTCGCCGCGCACCCGTCGGACTCGACCTTCCCCACCGACGAGGGCATCACCATAGCGTTCGGCGTGGGCGTGCTGTGTTGCGGCGCGGTGATGGTGGCGTTGACGTGGCACGCGGTCGTGTCGCGACGGCGAGGTGGTCCATCCCACCGCACTCGGCGGTGACCGGAGATAGCGTCACCTGCATGCGCGCATTGACCTGGGTCCCTGTCGCCGCGGTGACGCTCGTCCACCTGATCGCGCTGGCGCTCGGGGCCGGGGCGGCCGCCGCCTGGTCCCAGGTGCTGCTCATGCCCGCGTTGGCGGTGGTGCTGCTCGGACTCCCGTCCGACGACCGCGGCCCCGCCTGGCCCTGGGCCCTGGGCGCGCTGGCCGCCAGCTGGGTCGGGGACTCGTTGCCGAGAGTCCTTCCCGCAGACGCCCGGTTCCTGGCGATGGTCGGCGGGTTCGCCGTGGCGCAGGGGCTGTGGATCGTCGCGTTCACCCGTGTGGACCGGGGCCGCTCGCCGTTCGCATGGACGCTGCTGCTCATCGTGGTCGCCGTCGCGCTGCAGAAGTAC
>NZ_JAALDW010000512.1:0-1437 GCF_014145055.1 Dietzia sp. DQ11-38-2 | reverse complement strand
CGGCGGGTCTCCGGGGTGCGGACGCCGAGGACGCCGTTACCCGGCAGTCGACCGAGCAGTCCCAACAGGCCGGTCACCCCGACCACGAGGGCGAGACACGCCAGGAGCACCACGACCACCACGAGCACTGCGTTCACGCCCCCGAGGGTACGCCCGCGACGGGGGATTTCCGATTCGCCTCATCCCCCGTCGGACCCTCCCCGGCAGAGCCCTCGATGAGCGCGAACAGGCGCGCGAGCTCGCGCTTGCCCTGCTCGTCGAGGCGGTCCAGGAACTCCCGGCGCACGGTGGCGACGTGGTCGGGTGCGGCCTCCGCGATCTCCCGCATGCCCTCCTCGGTGGCGGAGACGAAGGCGCCCCGGCCATCGGTGGGGCAACTCGTCCGCTGGACCAGTCCCCGTCGGACCATCCGGGTGACCTGGTGGGAGAGCCGGCTCCGCTCCCATTGCAGGACATCGGCCAGCGCGGTCATCCGCAGCGGTCCGTCGGCCTCGCTGAGGTATACGAGCACCTCGAACTCCGGCTCCGTCAGGCTCGACGTGGCCTTGAGGTCCCGCTGGATGGCCAGGTGGAGGCGGCCCTGGATCGCGAGATAGTCGCGCCAGAGCGCCTTCTCCTCATCGGTCAGCCATCTGACGCCGTCGGTCACCGGGGATTCTCTCATGGGCCCAGTCTACGCCCATAGTTGACACGACACCTAGTGCGGCGATAGAAGTGTGTGACGCATCATCCGGATGCGTGACCCGAAAGGACTGACCCCGTGAGCGCCTCAGAATCCGTCGCCCCGACGCCCGCCCCCCGTACCGGCGCGGCCGCCACCCTCGTCGCCGTACCCGGACCCGTCCGCGACATCGGCCTCCTGCTGACCCGGGTCCTGCTCGGCGTCGTGCTGATCGCCCACGGCTGGGAGAAGCTCGTCACCAACGGCGCGGGTGCCACCGGCGAGTTCTTCGACTCCGTCGGCGTCCCGGCCGCCCAGGCCGCCGCTGTGTTCGCCGGCGTGGTCGAGCTGGCCGGAGGAATCCTGCTGGTGGCGGGCCTGCTCACCCAGGTGGTGGCGGCGCTCGTCGTCGTCGTCATGTTCGGCGCCTACCTTTTCGTCCACCAGGGCGCTGGCATCTTCGCCACGAACGGCGGGTGGGAACTCGTCGCCGTGATCGCGCTGGCCGCCACGGTCTTCGGCCTGGCCGGCCCCGGGCGATACAGTCTCGACGCGCTGATCGTCGCTCGCCGTACCGCCGGGCGCCGGACGGCGACGGCCTGATCGGTCCCGGCCCCGCACACAGCGGTGCCCACACGCCGAGGAGGCCCGGCCCGCTCCAGGGTTTAGGCTGGACACGGCCTGCGCGTGGGCACCGGCGAGGATCAGGGAGAGCAGACAACCGTGAGCAGTAGCGACGAGACCGTCACCGCAGATCAGCCCGCCACCGGGTCGCA
>NZ_JAALDW010000511.1:0-1311 GCF_014145055.1 Dietzia sp. DQ11-38-2 | reverse complement strand
GGCCCCGGCTCCCGAGTCGGGAGCCGGGGCCGCAGGCGCTACCGCTCGCGCTGATCAGTCGCGGAAGTAGCTCATCAGGCGCAGGATCTCGATGTACAGCCAGACCAGGGTGACGGTCAGGCCGAGCGCGACGCCCCACGCCATCTTGTTGGGGGCACCGGCACGAACGAGGCGGTCGGCGTTGTCGAAGTCGAGCAGGAAGCTGAACGCGGCGAGGCCGATGCACAGGAGACAGAAGGCGATCGCGATCGGGCCACCGTTGTAGAGCGGATTCGAGCCGCCGGTGAAGAAGCTGAGCACGATGCTGCCGAGTGCCGCGAACAGCACGCCCACGATGGCGGCGGTGAGGAAGCGCGTGAACTTGGGGGTCACGCGAACGGCGCCGGTCTTGTAGACGAACAGCATGCCCACGAACACACCGATGGTGCCGAGGATCGCGGCGCCGACCGCACCGAGGACGCCACCGCCCTGGATGTCGGCGGTGAACAGGTACGTGGCCGCGCCGACGAACAACCCCTCGAGCGCACCGTAGGTCAGGGTGATCGGAGCGGAGTCCATCTTCCGGCCGAAGGTGGCGATGAGCACCACGACGAGGCCACCGATACCGCCGACGAGCAGCAACGGGAAGAGCAGACCGGGGTTGACGCTGATCATGTAGAACGCGATCACGCCCACGATGCTGAGCAGGCCCAGCGTCATGGCGGTCTTGGTGACGACGTCGTCGATCGTCATGGGCCGCGTGTCCGCCTCGAACTGCGGATGGGCCTGGGGCGCACCGTACCCGGCCTGGGCACCGAAGCCCTGGTGGCCGTACTGGCCCTGCTGGAAGGTGGCACGGCCCGCGCCACCGAGGTGGGTGGCGCCACGCGCGCTGTCCTGGGACAGAGAGCTGAAGACCGGATTGCTACTGCTGCGCATCGAGGTCCCTTCGGATTGTCGGGGAAGGTCGTGTAGCGAGAGTCCCCGCCGGGTCACCGACGAATCACTCGTACTGGGTCAACGCGTGGGCGCACCTGAGTGTTCCCCGCATTGATTCTTATCTTGCCTGACCGGTGGACCACTCGACGCAACCGTCAGTTATCGATATGTCGTTGACATTCTTGAGAATGGCGCGGATACTTCTAGACAGACGGGGGCCAACCAGGCACCCCAGATCGGAAGGAGTCGCGATGAACATCGACGACACATACGGGCCGGGCGACTTCGGCCCGTCGGCGACACCGGGCCGGGGCGGACATCCCCGGCGAGGCGGCCGCCCCGGCCGTCAGCACGGACACCACAGGGGCCGTCGTCACGAGCACGGTGGCGGCG
>NZ_JAALDW010000510.1:0-1047 GCF_014145055.1 Dietzia sp. DQ11-38-2 | reverse complement strand
CGGGGTCCGCGGGCTTCTCCCCGTCGACCTCGAGGACCTCCCCGTCGACGACCGGCCCGCCTGCCTTCTCCTCGGCCTCCACCCGGGCGATCGCCTCCTGCTCGGCCGCCTTGGCCGCCTTCTGCCGCCGGAAGGAGTTCCACATGTTGACGAAGGTCGCGATGCCCGCGAGCACGAACAGCGGCACGGCCAGGACGAGGATGTCCTCGCGCACCAACCCGGGGTGCAGGGAGTCCATGACGTCCTGCGGCATCCGGATGTAGGAGGCGAGCGGCACCCCGAAGATCTCGGCGTTGAGGAAGGAGGCGACCTGGTCGGGGCCGAACGCCCCGTTGGTCATGGTGGAGGCCTCCTCGATCGAGACGCCGCGCGGGGAGAAGTTGAGCAGAACGTAGTACAGGCCGAGGAACACGGGGATCTGCACGAGCAGCGGCAGGCACCCGGCCAGGGGGTTGACGCCGGCGTCCGCGTACAGCGCCTGCATCTCCTTGGCCTGCTCCTGGCGGTCCTCGGGACTCTTGCGATCCTTGTACTTGCTCTGCAGCTCCTTCATCTTGGGAGCGATCTGCGCCATCTTGCGCATGGAGTACTGCTGCCGGTACATCGACCGCATGAGCAGCAGCCGCACGGTCACCACGAGCAGCAGCACCGAGCCCACCCAGGCGATCCCGGAACCAGGGTCGAACACGAAGCTGAGCACCCAGTGCCAGAACTTCATGACGAGCGACACCGGATAGGCGAAGAGGTCCACGGGCGAATCTCCAGATGGGACTGTGGCGCCGGAGCGGGCGCGCGGGATGGGGCGGGGCGGGCCGGGTCAACACTAGGAGGCCATACCCCAGCGTGCCAGGGTCAACCGGATCGGTGGGGGCCGGGGTGCCACGCGGCAGTGGTCACGGACAGGGTCTGGTAGCGGCGCCACGGCGAGCGGCGCAGTGGCGAGAGGCGCAGTGGCGAGAGGCGGCTCAGATGCTGCAGCCCACCCACACCGGCTCGGGGTGCAGCTCCACGCCGAACGCCTCGATGACGCCGTCGCGGACCTCGCGC
>NZ_JAALDW010000509.1:4661-6410 GCF_014145055.1 Dietzia sp. DQ11-38-2 | reverse complement strand
CGCGGCGACGCGCGGCGCGGCTGCCGAGCTCGGTGTCGTCGGTGATCCGCGGGATCTCGCCCGTGAGCTCGGAGACACTCACGCCGCTGCCGCCCTCGTCCGCCCGCCGACGCCGACGCGCCTTGGGTGCGGCCGCGTCCGACTGCTCCGCGCCCATGCGCTTGAGCAGCTCCGCCACGGTGATCTGCTGACCGTCCTGATCCTCGGCCATCTCAGCTCCCCTTCCCGTCGCCGCCCGCGTCCCGGTCGAGACGCTGCAGAATGAGCCCCTCCCGCAGGGCCCACGGACAGATTTTCACACTTTCCAAACCCAGAGCCCTCATCGACGCCTCCGCCACCAGTGCTCCCGCGACCACCTGATGCGACCGGTCAGAGCTGATGCCCTCCAACTCTGCCCTGTCAGCGGCCGTCATGCGAGAGATAAACGCGATCACCTGCCGCAGTCCCGAGGCGGTGAGGATCCGCTCGACCCGCGGACCCTCCGACGACGGCGCCGCACCGGTGAGCCGGGCCAACGTGCGGAACGTCTTGGACGTGGCGCAGGCCAGGTCGGGGACACCGGCCGCCCGCAGTTCCCTGGCGGGGCCCTCCAGCTCGGCGTCGATGAAGTCGCGCAGCTGGTTGATGCGCTTGCGCTCCGGCGGATCGGTCTTGAACCAGTCGTGCGTCAACCGCCCGGCACCCAGCGGCAGACTGAAGGCGTACTCGGGCAGTTCGTCCTCACCGTTCGTCAGCTCCAGTGAGCCGCCCCCGATATCGAGGTTGACGATCCGACCGGCGCTCCAGCCGAACCACCGGCGGGCCGCGAGGAAGGTCATGCGCGCCTCGTCCTCGCCGGAGAGCACGCGCAGCGCGATCCCGGTCTCCTTCTCGACCTTCTCGAGCACCGCGTCCGAGTTGGCGGCGTCGCGCACGGCAGAGGTCGCCAGGGCCATGACCTCGCGGCACTTGGTGGCCTTGGCCAGGTCAGCGGCCTCGCTGACGGCGTCGACGAGCCTGGCGACGCCGGTCTTCGAGATGTTGTTGTCCTCATCGAGGTACTCGATGAGGCGTAGACGCGTCTTGGAGTCGTTCATGGGAGTGGGATGCCCCCCGCGATGGGCGTCGACCACGAGGAAATGGACCGTGTTGCTCCCGACGTCCAGGACACCTAATCTCACACGCCCACCCTAAACGGTCTACGGTCGCAGGTTGTGACCGCCACCGAACGCACCAGCAGCCCGGGCGCGCCCGCCGCGGAAGTCCCCCTCGACTTCCCCCGCGAGTGGTACACGTTCCCCGACCCGGCGAACGACCAGCATCTCGTGTCCGCGGACATGACGTGGCTGCTGTCCTCGTGGACGTGCGTGTTCGGCACACCGGCCTGCCACGGCATCGAGGCCGGGCAGCCCGACGCCGGCTGCTGCACGCACGGCGCATTCCTGTGTGACGACGACGACCGCTCCCGCCTGACGGTGAACGTCGAGCTCCTGGGTCCCGACGACTGGCAGCACCGCGAGGCCGCGCTGGAGGCGGCGGAGGCCGAGGGCGGCGATCTCGAGCCGTGGCTGGAAGAGGACGACCTCACCGGGGACGACGGCGAGCCCGAGCCCGCTCTGCGGACGCGCCGCCTGGGCGGTCGGTGCGTGTTCTTCAACGACGTCGGATTCCCGGCCGGCTCGGGCTGCGCCCTGCACCACATGGCGGCGCGGACGGGCCGCACCCTGCCCGAGTCGAAGCCGGACGTGTGTTGGCAGTTGCCGATCCGCC
>NZ_JAALDW010000509.1:0-4494 GCF_014145055.1 Dietzia sp. DQ11-38-2 | reverse complement strand
GGAGCCGGTGTTCGTCTCGCTGCGCGACGAGCTGGTGGAACTGCTGGGGGCCGACTGCTACGAGGTGCTGGCCGCGGCGTGCCGGCGCCGCCGCCAGTTGGGGATCGTCGCGGTGCACCCCGCGACCGAGCGGGCGGCCTCCGGGTCCTGATCCGTCGCGGGGGCCGGGCGCGGCGGTCAGCCCTCGAACTTGTAGCCCAGCCCGCGGACCGTCACCAGGTGGACCGGCTTGCCCGGATCCTGTTCGATCTTGGACCGCAGCCGCTTGACGTGGACGTCCAGCGTCTTGGTGTCGCCCACATAGTCCGACCCCCAGACGCGGTCGATGAGCTGGCCGCGGGTGAGCACTCGCCCCGAGTTGCGCAGCAGGTACTCGAGCAGGTCGAACTCCTTGAGCGGGAGGGTCACCACACTTCCGCGGACGGTCACCGTGTGTCGCTCGATGTCCAGGCGCACCGGCCCGGACTCCAGTACACCGATGTCGTCCGCCTGGTCGCCCTCCGAGTCCGCCCCACGCCTCAGGACGGCGCGGATGCGGGCGATGAGCTCGCGGGCGGAGTAGGGCTTGGTCACGTAGTCGTCGGCCCCCAACTCCAGCCCGACCACCTTGTCGATCTCGCTGTCGCGCGCGGTCACCATGATGACCGGGACGCTCGAGGTCACGCGCAACCGCTTGCACACGTCGGTTCCGGACATGCCCGGGAGCATGAGATCCAGTAATACGATGTCGGCGCCCTCCGCGTCGAAGCTCTCCAGCGCTGTCGGGCCGTCGCCGGCGATGGTGACCTCGAAGCCCTCCTTGCGCAGGAGGAACGCCAGCGGATCCGCCAGCGAGGCCTCGTCCTCTACGATCAGCACCCTGGTCACGGCACCTGGTCCTCTCCTTGTCGGTCGTGCTCGGCGGGGGCCGGGGGCCCCTCGCCACCCGGCTCCACATGGGCCGGAAGTTCGAGTGTGAACGTCGACCCGGTCCCGGGTCGGCTCCAGATGCTGACGGCGCCGTTGTGGTTCTGTGCCACGTGCTTGACGATCGCCAGTCCCAGTCCGGTCCCGCCGGTGGCCCGGGACCGGGCCTTGTCCACGCGGAAGAACCGTTCGAAGACGCGGGTCTGGTGCTCGGGCGCGATGCCGATCCCCCGGTCGGTGACCCGAAGCATGACGGTGTCGCCGTCGAGTGACCGGGTGATCGAGACCGGGGTGCGTTCGGGCGAGTAGTTGACGGCGTTCGAGATGAGGTTGGTCAACGCGGTGACCAACAGGGTCCAGTCGCCCGACACCTCGAGCCCGGACGGGGCGTCGGTGATCAACTCGATCCCCGCCGCCTCCGCCGCGGCAGCCGACCGGCGCATCGCCTCGTCCACCACGGCGTCCACGTCCACCGGCTCGGGATCGCGGATCCGCTCCGCGCCCTGCAGCCGGGACAGCTCGATGAGCTCGGAGACCATCTTGCCCAGTCTGTGGGCCTCGTTCACCACGCGTCCGCCGAAGTACTCGACCGACTCCGGGTCGTCCTTGGACTCGAGCAACGCCTCGGCCAGCACCGCCATCGCCCCCACCGGGGTCTTGAGTTCATGGGACACGTTGGCCACGAAGTCGCGTCGGGCGGCCTCCATGCGGCGCTGTTCGGAGTCGTCGTCGGCGAACACCACCGCGAACTGCCCGAGGTGACCGCCGAGGATCTCGCTCCGACCGCTCACCGACGGGATTCGACGGCGCCCCGCGGTGACCTTGGCGGGCAGGTCGAACGCCGACGGCTGGCCGGAGGCGAACGTGGCCTCGGCGGCGCTCCACACCGGGTCCACCAGGAGCCGGTCGTCCACGATCCCCAGTTCCGCGGCGCGACGGTTGTAGAGCACTACGTCCTGATGGCGGTCCACCACGGCCAGCGCGTAGGGAGCCTGGTGGTACACCGCCCGCAGGACCTCCAGCCGGCTCGGCCCCTGCTGCTCGGCCAGCCGGAGCTCACGGCGTGCGTGCAACCGGGGGACGACGAAGCCGCCGACGATGAAGCCGACCACCGCGGCGACGATCGCGAGGGCGATCCCGAAACTGACCTGCACGTGCCAGATACTACGGTGCGGCGAACCGACGACCACAACAGAGAACCCCCGTCCATCCGCGGGAAGTCCGCAGGTGGACGGGGGTTCTCCGTGTGTTCACCGGAGTGTCACCTACTTCTGGGCGCCCTGGCTGGCGACTGCGGCGGCCCCCGCGGCCGCGGCCTCCGGGTCGAGATAGGTGCCACCCGGGTTGGCGACCAGACCGGAGTCGTCGAAGCGGTAGACGAGCGGGATGCCGGTGGGGATGTTCAGGCCCGCGATGTCCTCGTCGGAGATGCCGTCGAGGTGCTTGACCAGCGCACGGAGCGAGTTGCCGTGCGCGGCGACCATCACGGTCTTGCCCTCCGCCAGCTGTGGGGCGATCTCGGCGGCGTAATACGGGATGAACCGGTCCACGACGTCCTTGAGGCACTCGGTCAGCGGCACCTCCGGCAGGTCGGCGTAGCGGGCGTCCGCCGACTGCGAGTACTCGTTGTCCGGGTCGATCGCCGGCGGCGGCGTGTCGTAGCTGCGGCGCCACAGCATGAACTGCTCGTCGCCGTACTCGTCCTTGATCTCCGCCTTGTTGAGGCCCTGGAGCCTGCCGTAGTGACGCTCGTTGAGCTTCCAGTGCCGCACTACCGGGATCCAGTGCCGGTCACAGGCGTCGAGCGCGATGTTGGCCGTCGTGATGGCCCGGCGCAGCAGGGACGTGAACAGGACGTCCGGCAGGATGCCCTCCTCGGCGAGGAGCCTGCCTCCGCGGACCGCCTCCTCGCGTCCGAGGTCGGTGAGGTCCACATCGACCCATCCGGTGAACTGGTTGGAGGCGTTCCACGTGGACTGACCGTGACGCAGCAGGACGAGGGTTCCGTAAGCCATGCGGCCATTATGACCCGACGCACGAGGACTACGGTGCAGACATGACCACAGACGCCGGCAACACCCCCGATCGACCCGACCGGCCGTGGACCGACCACTACACCCCGGGCACCGCGCACGACCTCGCGTACGGCACCACCACGCTGATCGATCAGTTCGACGACGCCGTGCGGGCCTACTCCGACCGGCCCGCGACCGAGTTCTTCGGCCGCCTGACCTCCTACTCCGAGATCGGCAGCCGGGTCCGCCGCGCCGCCGAGGGGCTGCGGCGCCTCGGGGTGGGTCGCGGGGACCGGGTCGCGGTGCTGTTGCCGAACTGTCCGCAGGGGATCGTCGTGTTCTACGCCGCGCTGCGGATCGGCGCGATCGTCGTCGAGCACAATCCGCTCTACACCGCCGACGAGCTCGCGGGCCCGTTCGCCGACCACAGCGCGCGGGTGGTGGTGACCTGGAACGTCGTCGCCGGCACGGTGCGCGAGCTGGCCGACCGCCCGGAAACGGCCATCGAGCACATCATCGCCGTCGACCTGCTCGACGAACTCCCCGCGGCCAAGCGCCTGGCGCTGAAGCTCCTGCCCGTCCCGTCGCTGCGCGCCTCGCGAGCGAAGCTGTCGGTCCCCGCCCCCGGGACCCTGGATTGGCGAGATCTGGAGACCGGGCCGGAGCTGGACTTCTCCCATCCGCGGCCGCGCGCCGAGGATCCGGCGCTGATCCTCTACACCTCCGGCACCACCGGCACGCCCAAGGGGGCCACCCTCTCGCACGCCAACCTGGTGGCCAACGCCACGATGGGCGAGGCCTGGGTGCCCGGGCTCGAGCCGGGTAGGGAGCGGTTCCTGGCCTCGCTTCCGATGTTCCACGCGTACGGGGTGACGATGTGCGTGGTGTTCGGCATCGCCCAGGGCGCGCGGCTGCAACTCGTGCCGACACCCGACATGGACCTCATCATGCCCATCCTGGCCAAGGACCTGCCGACCTTCATCCCGGCAGTCCCACCGATCTACTCGAAGATCCTCGAGGAGGCCGACCGGCGGGGGATCTCGCTGCGGGGCGTGCGGCACTCGTTCTCTGGCGCGATGAGCCTGCCCGCCGACCTCATCGGCAGGTGGGAGGCCGCGACCGGGGGCCTGCTGGTGGAGGGATACGGGATGACCGAGACCTCCCCCATCACCGTCGGCAATCCCATGTCGACGGCGAGGCGGGCCGGCAGCATCGGCATCCCCTTCCCCGACACCGATATCCGCGTCTCCCACAAGGACGATCCCTCCGTCGACGCCTCCCCGGGCGAGCCCGGCGAGCTGCTGGTCAGGGGCCCGCAGGTCTTCCCGGGGTACTGGGGAAACCCCGAGGCCACGGCCGAGACCTTCCACGACGGATGGCTGCGCACCGGCGACGTCGTGACCCAGGATCCCGACGGTTTCCTCCACGTGGTGGACCGCATCAAGGAGATGATCGTCACCGGCGGGTTCAACGTGTACCCCTCCGAGGTCGAGGCGGTCCTGCGCAGGGCCCCGGGCGTGGCCGACTGCGCGGTGGTGGGCCGGCGCGGCCCGGACGGCGGCGAGCAGGTGGT
>NZ_JAALDW010000508.1:175-7241 GCF_014145055.1 Dietzia sp. DQ11-38-2 | reverse complement strand
GCCTCCGCGAGCCAGGGGAGTCCCGAGGATCAGGCCGCCGAGCGGACCCGGGTCTTCCTCGGGTTGCTGCGCGCGATCCTCTCGCACCCCAAGCCGGTGATCGCCGCCGTGGACGGCCACGTCCGAGCCGGGGGGATGGGGCTGGTGGCCGCCTGCGATCTCGCGCTGGCGGGGCCGGCCTCGACGTTCGCGCTCACCGAGGTCCGCCTCGGTCTGGCGGCGGCCATGATCTCGGTGCCGCTCGCCGCGCGGATCACCTCGCGGGACCTCTCCCGCGCCCTGCTGACCGGAGAGAGGTTCGACGCCGAGCACGCCCGGCGGATCGGCCTGCTCACGGAGGCGGTCGAGGACCTCGAGGCCGCTGTCGGTGACCTCGTCGACGCGTTCCGGCCCTGCTCGCCGCAGGGACTCGCGGAGAACAAGGCACTGCTCGCCGCACCGATCCTGGCCGATCTCGACGCCCGGGGTGAGGAGCTGGCCGGGGTGACCGCACGCCTGTTCACCACCGCCGAGGTGGCCGAGGGGATGACGGCCTTCCTTGAACGCCGTCCGCCCTCCTGGGCGACGCCGGACGCGTAGCGTATGCGATGTCGTTGATGTGTGACCTCCCCCACATCGCCCGAGTTCGAACCGAGAGGTAATGCCATGCGCACCAGAGCAGCCATCATCCGTGAGCCCAAGCAGGACGCCTGGGAGATCGTCGACGTCGACATCGACGATCCCAAGGCCGGGGAGGTGCAGGTCAAACTGGCCGCCTCGGGCCTCTGCCACTCGGACGAGCACCTGCTCACCGGCGACCTCCAGTTCGAGACCTACCCGATCATGGGTGGCCACGAGGGTGCCGGTGTGGTGACGAAGGTGGGAGAGGGCGTCACCGGGCTGGAGGAAGGGGACCACGTCGTCCTCGCGTTCATCCCCGCCTGCGGCGTCTGTCCGCCCTGTTCGGAGGGCCTCCAGAATCTCTGCGACAACGGCGCCGGGTTGCTCAGCGGCCGGGCGATCAGCGACGACGGCTACCGTGTGCACACCGCCGACGGTCAACCCGTCGCCACCATGTGCGTCCTCGGCACGTTCGCGCCGCACGTCACCGTCCATCAGTCCTCGGTGGTCAAGATCGAGAAGGACATCCCGCTGGACAAGGCCGCCCTGCTCGGGTGCGGCGTCTGCACGGGCTGGGGCTCGGCCACGGAGATCGGTCAGGCCAAGGAGGGCGACGTCGTGGTCGTCGTCGGGGTGGGCGGAATCGGGATCAACTCGGTGCAGGGCGCGGCCGCCGCAGGCGCGCGTGTCATCGTGGCCGTGGACCCCGTGGAGTTCAAGAGGGAGAAGGCCATGGAGTTCGGGGCCACCCACACGTGTGCCTCGATGGACGAGGCCATGGCGCTGGTGGGGGAGCTGAGCTGGGGACGGATGGCGGACCTGGTCCTGCTCACGATGGGGATCGTGGAGGGCAAGGACCTGCTGCCCGGGTTGATGCTCACCGGCAAGGGGCGTCGCTGTGTGGTGGTGGGTCTGGGGGACATGATGGCGGTCGACGCGCAGATCTCCATCCTCGACCTGGCCATGCAGCAGAAGACCCTGCAGGGCGCGATCTTCGGTGGCACCGGACCCCGCAAGCAGATCCCGCACCTGCTCCACCAGTACCGCGCCGGCAACCTCAAGCTCGACGAGTTGGTCACCAGGACGTACCGGCTGGACGAGATCAACCAGGGGTACCAGGACATGCGTGACGGCAAGAACATCCGCGGTGTGATCATCTACGACGAGCAGGACTGGTAACAGGAGGACAGATGACGGCACCCGAGAAGCGGGCCCCCAAGCAGGACCGTAGCCGCCTGACGCGGGAACGACTCCTCGGTGCGTCGATCGACCTCCTCGCCACCCAGGGCTGGGCGGCGACCACCGTGGGGGCGGTGGCCGCCGCCGCCGGCGTCTCACGGGGTGCCGCCCAGCACCACTTCCCGACCCGGGAGGACCTCATCACCGCCGCCCTCGGGCACATGATCGAGCAGCGGCTCGAGGACGTGCGGAGGGTCGGCCTGGATCTGCCGGAGCCGGGTCCCGAACGCACGGTCGCCGTGGTCCGGCTGATCGTCCAGCACTACACCTCGGATCTCTTCAAGGCCGCGCTCCACGTGTGGACCGCCGCGGCCAGCGACCCGGCGCTGCGCGACCGGGTGCTCCCGTTCGAGACCCACATGTCCCGCGAGGTGCTGGTGATCGCGGCCGAGGCCCTCGGGTACGACCCCGCCGACCTCCGGGTGCGTCGGCCCCTGCAGGCGACCCTCGACCTGGCGCGCGGGCTCGGCCTCGCGGACGTGCTCTCCGATGACTCGGCCCGTCGCGAGAAGGTCATCCGGTACTGGGCCGAGACGCTGGACCTGATGCTCGCGCAGGTCCCGGCGGCGTCGGACCGGGGCCTGCCCCCCGGCCGCGTTTTGACCGATCCTCACGGGGGCGGTTAGGCTTGACCATCGTGCTCGCAGTACGCGAGCTGGAGGATCGTGCCCAGTAGGCCAGCGAGAGCGGCTGACGTGGTCGCCCGTGCGCCCGTCGGGGAGCGCGAGAGTCCGGATACGAGCAACGTCCCAGTGACCGGTGGTCGCCCCCGAGGAGGCCGCCAGCTAGAGAAAGTCGGTTCATGCCAACCATCAACCAGCTGGTCCGCAAGGGCCGCCAGGACAAGAAGTCCTCGACAGCGACGGCGGCGCTCAAGGGCTCGCCCCAGCGTCGTGGCGTGTGCACCCGTGTGTACACCACCACCCCCAAGAAGCCGAACTCCGCGCTGCGCAAGGTCGCCCGTGTGCGCCTGACCAGTGGCATCGAGGTCTCCGCCTACATCCCCGGTGAGGGCCACAACCTCCAGGAGCACTCGATGGTGCTCGTCCGCGGTGGTCGTGTGAAGGACCTCCCGGGTGTCCGTTACAAGATCATCCGCGGCTCCCTCGACACGCAGGGCGTGAAGGACCGCAAGCAGGCCCGCTCCCGCTACGGCGCCAAGAAGGAGAAGTAATGCCTCGTAAGGGTCCCGCCCCGAAGCGCCAGCTGATCAACGATCCGGTCTACGGTTCGCCGCTGGTCACGCAGCTCGTCAACAAGATCCTCCTCGACGGCAAGAAGACGACCGCCGAGCGCATCGTCTACTCCGCGCTGGAGATCTGCCGTGAGAAGACCGGGACCGATCCGGTCCTCACCCTCAAGAAGGCGCTCGACAACGTCAAGCCCGCCCTCGAGGTCCGCTCCCGCCGCGTCGGCGGTGCCACCTATCAGGTGCCCGTCGAGGTCCGCCCCGGGCGTTCCACGACCCTCGCCATGCGCTGGCTGGTGAACTTCTCCCGGCAGCGTCGCGAGAACAGCATGGTCGAGCGGCTCGCCAACGAGATCCTCGACGCCTCCAACGGCCTGGGTGCCGCGGTCAAGCGCCGCGAGGACACCCACAAGATGGCCGAGGCCAACCGGGCGTTCGCACACTACCGCTGGTGATCCAGCCGGGCCCCGGAGCGGGGGGGACGCCCACGGGGCGTCACCGCTCCGGGGCCCCCCGGCCGCCCCGAGGGTGGCATCATTGAACGAGGGTCGCCTCTCGCGTGAGCGAGTCACGGCACGGCCCAGGACAACAGACCCGGTCCGGACGGTCCACCATGACCGCCCGGCCCACCTAAGACTCATGATCGGGGATCATCCGTGGCACAGGACGTGCTGACCGACCTCAACAAGGTCCGCAACATCGGCATCATGGCGCACATCGACGCCGGTAAGACGACCGTCACCGAGCGCATCCTGTTCTACACGGGTGTCAACCGGAAGATCGGCGAGACGCACGACGGCGCCTCGACCACCGACTGGATGGAGCAGGAGAAGGAGCGCGGCATCACCATCACGTCGGCCGCCGTCACCTGCTTCTGGGACAACAACCAGATCAACATCATCGACACCCCGGGCCACGTCGACTTCACGGTCGAGGTCGAGCGGTCGCTCCGTGTGCTCGACGGCGCGGTCGCGGTCTTCGACGGCAAGGAGGGCGTCGAGCCCCAGTCGGAGCAGGTCTGGCGCCAGGCGGAGAAGTACGACGTCCCGCGCATCTGTTTCGTCAACAAGATGGACAAGATGGGCGCGGACTTCTACTACACCGTGCAGACCATCATCGACCGGCTCGGTGCCAAGCCGCTCGTCCTGCAGCTGCCCATCGGTGCGGAGGACGAGTTCGACGGGGTCATCGACCTCGTGGACATGAAGGCCCTCGTGTGGCCCGGCGTCACGCCGATCGGCACCGAGGCCACGGTCCAGGAGATCCCCGCGGAGCTCAAGGACAAGGCGGACGAGTACCGCGAGAAGCTCCTCGAGGCCGTCGCCGAGAGCGACGAGGCCCTCATGGAGAAGTACTTCGGCGGCGAGGAGCTGACGAAGGACGAGATCCAGGCCGCGATCCGCAAGATGACGGTGAACGCCGAGATCTACCCGGTGCTGTGTGGCTCGGCGTACAAGAACAAGGGCGTCCAGCCCCTGCTCGACGCGGTCATCTCCTACCTGCCCACCCCGTTGGACGTCGGCTCGATCCACGGTCACGCCGTCGGGGACGAGGAGACGGAGATCCGTCGTCAGCCGTCGAAGGACGAGCCGTTCGCGGCGCTGGCGTTCAAGATCGCAGTGCACCCGTTCTTCGGTGAGCTCACCTTCGTCCGCGTGTACTCGGGCCGGATCGACCCGAGCACCCAGGTCATGAACGCGACCAAGGGCAAGAAGGAGCGCGTCGGCAAGCTCTTCCAGATGCACGCCAACAAGGAGATGCCCGTCGAGGAGGCCGTGGCCGGCCACATCTACGCGTTCATCGGGCTCAAGGACACGACCACGGGTGACACCCTGTGCGACCTGAACAACCAGGTCATCCTCGAGTCGATGACGTTCCCGGCGCCGGTGATCGACGTGTCGATCGAGCCCAAGACCAAGGCGGACCAGGAGAAGCTCGGCACCGCGATCCAGAAGCTGGCCCGCGAGGACCCGACGTTCTCCGTCCGCCTGGACGACGAGACCGGTCAGACCGTCATCGGCGGCATGGGCGAGCTCCACCTGGACGTCCTCGTCGACCGGATGAAGCGTGAGTTCAAGGTCGAGGCCAACGTCGGCAAGCCGCAGGTCGCGTACCGCGAGACCATCAAGGGCACGGTCGAGAAGTACGACTACACCCACAAGAAGCAGACCGGTGGTTCGGGTCAGTTCGCCAAGGTCCAGATCCGTCTCGAGCCGCTCCCCCAGGAGCAGGTCGAGGAGGGCGAGACCTACGAGTTCGACGACAAGGTCACCGGTGGTCGCGTCCCCAAGGAGTACATCCCCTCCGTGGACGCCGGCATCAAGGACGCCATGCAGTACGGCGTCCTGGCCGGGTACCCGATGGTCAACGTCAAGGCGACCCTGGTCGACGGCGCGTACCACGAGGTCGACTCCTCGGAGATGGCGTTCAAGGTCGCGGGCTCGATGGCCTTCAAGGAGGCCGCACGCAAGTGTCAGCCGGTGATCCTGGAGCCGCTCATGGCGGTCGAGGTCATCACCCCCGAGGACTACATGGGCGACGTCATCGGCGACATCAACTCCCGACGCGGCCAGATCCAGGCGATGGAGGAGCGCTCCGGCGCCCGCGTCGTCAAGGCCAACGTGCCGCTGTCGGAGATGTTCGGCTACGTCGGCGACCTCCGGTCGCGGACGCAGGGCCGGGCCAACTACTCGATGGTCTTCTCCCACTACGCCGAGGTTCCGGCGAGTGTGTCCAAGGAGATCATCGCCAAGGCGACCGGCGAGTAACCGGTACTGGTCCCGCCCGGCCGAGAGGCAGGGGCGGGGCCGATGCCGGCGGCGCACGGTCGAACCTCCGGGTGGCCGCCGGTTCGTGCCCTCGACGGCACGATGAGTAAGATCAGATCCCACACAATGCAGTGCCCACCTCGAGGTGGGGACAGACCAGTCCAGGAGGACACACAGTGGCGAAGGCGAAGTTCGAGCGGACCAAACCGCACGTTAACATCGGCACCATCGGTCACGTCGACCATGGCAAGACCACCACCACCGCGGCCATCACCAAGGTCCTGGCGGACACCTACCCGGATCTCAACGACGCGTTCGCGTTCGACGAGATCGACAAGGCGCCGGAGGAGAAGGCTCGTGGTATCACGATCAACATCTCCCACGTCGAGTACCAGACCGAGAAGCGCCACTACGCGCACGTCGACGCCCCGGGCCACGCGGACTACATCAAGAACATGATCACGGGTGCCGCCCAGATGGACGGCGCGATCCTGGTCGTGGCGGCCACCGACGGCCCGATGCCGCAGACCCGTGAGCACGTGCTGCTCGCCCGCCAGGTCGGCGTCCCCTACATCCTCGTCGCCCTCAACAAGTGCGACATGGTCGACGACGAGGAGATCCTCGAGCTCGTCGAGATGGAGGTGCGTGAGCTCCTCGGCTCGCAGGAGTTCGACGAGGACGCCCCCGTCGTGCACATCTCGGCGCTCAAGGCGCTCGAGGGTGACGAGAAGTGGGTCCAGGCGATCCGCGACCTCATGCAGGCCTGTGACGACTCCATCCCGGACCCCGAGCGTGAGACGGACAAGCCGTTCCTCATGCCCGTCGAGGACGTCTTCACGATCACCGGTCGTGGCACCGTCGTCACCGGTCGTATCGAGCGTGGCCAGATCAACGTCAACGAGGATGTCGAGCTCATCGGCATCAAGGACAAGGCCACCAAGACCACCATCACGGGCATCGAGATGTTCCGTAAGCTCCTCGACTACGGCGAGGCCGGCGACAACGTCGGTCTGCTCGTCCGTGGCCTCAAGCGCGAGGAGGTCGAGCGCGGCCAGGTCGTCATCAAGCCGGGCGCGTACACCCCGCACACGAACTTCGAGGGCCAGGCGTACATCCTGTCCAAGGACGAGGGCGGCCGCCACACGCCGTTCTTCAACAACTACCGTCCGCAGTTCTACTTCCGCACCACGGACGTGACCGGCGTCGTGACCCTCCCCGAGGGCACCGAGATGGTCATGCCGGGCGACAACACCGAGATGAGCGTCGAGCT
>NZ_JAALDW010000508.1:0-132 GCF_014145055.1 Dietzia sp. DQ11-38-2 | reverse complement strand
TGATCCGTGAGGGTGGCCGCACCGTCGGCGCCGGTCAGGTCACCAAGATCATCAAGTGATCGACTGACCCGTCGGGTCGGACGCGACGTCCGGACCGTATGACGAAGGGGCGCCCCACCGCGAGGTGGGGCG
>NZ_JAALDW010000053.1:0-14061 GCF_014145055.1 Dietzia sp. DQ11-38-2 | reverse complement strand
CACCCGGTGGACCGGGCCGCGGACCAGCGCTCCACCCGAGAGCACCACCGCGTCGTCCGCCCAGGCCCAGGCGAGGTCGACATCGTGCGTGGCCATGAGGATCGCCGCCCCCGCGGCACGGAGTGACTCCAGCGCCGCGAGCAGGTCCTCACAGGAGAGCGGGTCGAGCCCGGCCGTCGGTTCGTCGAGCAGCAGGACGCGGGGCCGCATCGCCAGCGCACCCGCCAGGGCCACCCTCTTGCGCTGCCCGAAGGACAGGTGGTGGGGGACGCGGTCGGCGAGGTCGGTGATCGCCAGCGCCGCCAGGGCCTCGTCGACCCGATCGGCCACCTCGGCCCGATCCAATCCGAGGTTCACCGGGCCGAAGGACACGTCGGCCCGCACGGTCGTGGCGAAGATCTGGTCGTCGGGTTCCTGGAGCACCATCTGCACCGACTGCCGCAGGCGGGTGCGGTCGGCGCGGCGGTCACGGACCCGCTCCCCGTCCAGCTCCAGCTCCCCGGCATCGAGGCGGTTCAGGCCCACGAGCAGCCGCATCAGCGTCGTCTTGCCGCTGCCGTTACCACCGAGCAGCGCCAACCTCGCCCCGGCGGGGATCGTCAGGTCGGCGCCGTCGAGCACGGTGTGGGTGTGGTCTCCGAGGGCGTCGAGACGCCGGTAGGAGAAACGGGCGCCGCGCAGCGCGAGGACGGTCACGTGAGGACCCCCAGTATCGAGACGGACGCGAGAACCAGACAGATGACGAGCACGCGGGTGGCCGAGATCGGGTCCGTCTCGGCGAGCACCGCGGTCTCGCCGCGCTCGGCGCGCATGGACATGGCGTCGTCGATCGCCCGTGCCCGCCTGACGGACAGGACGAAGACCGAGGCGAACTGCGTCCCGACAGAGGTGATCGCGGCCCGGGCGGTGCGGTGTCCGAGCCTGAGATCGTGGGACTGCCGCAGCGTGCGGGCGGCGTCGATGAGCAGCCCCATGAGACGGTAGGTGGTGTCGACGACGTGAGCCAGCGGGGCGGGCAGTCCGGCCCGCCGGCCAGCGGCCAGGAGGTCGGCGACGGGCGTGGTGCACGCCAGGGTGATGGTGGCGGCCGTCGCGGCGATCGCCCTGGTCACGGTCCGCAAGGCGGTGTCGACCCCGGCCGGATCCACCACGAGGCGCCACTCCGTCAGGTCTAGGAAGAGCGGACCGGTTCCCAGGACCAGGAACGCGACGGGCGCGAGCAACGCCGCGACATAGATCCTGGCGGGGACGCGGGCCAGCACCAGTGCGCAGAAGCAGCAGACGGCCAGGATCGCCACGTGACCCACTGGTGGCGGCACCAGCAGTGCCGCCACCAGCAGACCGCCGAAGAGCAGCAGCTTCTCGACTACCGGGAGGTCCGACCAGCGGTTGTGGGACGCCGCGAGCTCGAGTGGGTTCACCTGGCGCCCGGTCTGTCAGTGTCCGGTCGAACCCGTGGCCGCCGCCGACGGGGTCGCCCCGCCCGGCACGCTCTCCCGACGCTGCCTGCTGCGTGTCCGCAGGACGCCGAGCCCGTAACCCACGATCCCGCCGCCGATCCCGGCCTGGAGGGCGAACACCCCCGATTCGACCTCCCCCGGCAGCTCGGGCAGAAGCGGCTCGAACCACGGCTCGTAGTCAGGAGAGACCTCGCTGATGGCCCCTTCGGCCTGCCCGTCCGCACCCTCGAACTCACCGCCCGCCCCGGCGCCGTAGACCAGGGACAGCACCGTGATCGCGAACGCGACGGCGACCAGTCCCACCAACACCCACACGCTGACGTGCTTCCTCCCGCTCATCGCACCGTCTCCGTGGCCTCGACCCGATCGGTACGATCCCCGGGATCCGCGACGGTTCCCGCGTCGGCGAGTCGCGCCCTCCGGAAGAAGCCCACCAGGTCGAGCTCGCGGGAGGCGATGCGCAGGAGCACGCTGACGATCACCACGACGATCAGAGCCTCGACGATCGCCAGCGGGATCTGGGTGATCGCGAAGACGGCGAGGAACTCGGCCATCGAGTACCACAGGCCGTGCTCGACGCTCGGGAACGCCAGTGCGAGCTGGGCACTGGTGACGAGATACGTCACCAGGTCGGCGAGGAACGCGGCGACGAAGACCGCGCCGAGCAGTGGTACCGCGACCCGTCGACACAGGACGAAGGCGCCGTAGGCGACCCACGGCCCGGCGACCCCCATGGAGAACACGTTCGCGCCGAGGGTGGTGACGCCCCCGTGCGCGAGCAGCAGCGCCTGGAAGATCAGGACGACGGTGGCGACGAAGGCCATGACCGGGGGCCGGAAGATGATCGTCCCCAGGCCGGTGCCGGTGGGGTGCGAGCTGGACCCCGTCACCGACGGGAGCTTGACGGCCGACATGACGAACGTGAACGCCCCGGCCACGCCGAGCAGGACGCCCGCCTCCGGAGTCCGGCGGACCGTCCTGATGACCTCGCGCGCGCCGTGGATCACGAACGGTGCCGCGACCGCCGTCCATGCCAGGGCGTGCACGGAGGGGAGGAAACCCTCTGCGATATGCATTTGTCTGAGACCTTTCTGCCCGTCACCTCGCGGGCACTCGTGGTGGCAGCCACGGCCGGTCTCCTGGCTCACGGGTTCTCCCGGTCCACCCCAGAAGGGATACACCGGATCGCCGCCGGTCCGCCTTCCCACCCACACGACGCGTGCGAGCAGTGGCACAGAGGACCTGCGACATCAATCCGTTCACAGTGGCGAGGGCCGCCCCGGTCTCACACCGGGTTCCCGAGCACCGCAGCTGAGCAGATCCTAGCCCCCTCCCGGGCGCCGGCTCAGTACCGCACCGACTGGGCGTCCGAGACCAGACACATGCCACCGACGGACTTCAGAAGGGGGCGCAGCGACCGGAGGACCTCGTCGATCCGGTCGGGGTCGACCGCCACGAGCACGAAGGTGTTGTCGAAGGTGGAGAAGGGGTCCCCCCCGCGCTCACCGTGCTGGCCCCGCCCGTAGATCCCCGGGATCACGGTGCGATGGGTCAGGCCCAGCGAATCCAACGCGCCGAGGAACCTCCCGGCGACCCCGGATTCCACCACCAGTTCGATCCGTTTGACGTCTCTCATGGGATCTCCTCGCCTCAGGCGCCCAGGTGCTGGGCGACGGTGTAGTAGAGCGGAATGCCGAGGACGATGTTGAACGGGAACGTCACGGCAAGGGCCATTGTGAAGTACCGGGACGGCCGCGCTTCGGGGATCGCGTAGCGCACCACGGCCGGGACGACGATGTAGGACCCGCTCGCCGCGAGCACGGCGAGCATGGTCAGGTCGCCGACCGGGAGCCCGGCCAGTGCACCCAGGGCCAGCGCCATCGACGCTCCGATCAGGGGCATCACGATGCCGAACCCGATCAGGAACGGGCCCACGTCGCGGACCTCGCGGAGTTGACGGGCGACGAGCAGGCCCATCTCGAGCAGGAAGAAGGCCAGCAGGCCCTTGAACATGTCGTTGACGAACGGGGACATGGACTCGCCGGCGTCGGCCCCCACCATGGTGCCGATCACGAGCGACCCGATCAGCAGCAGGTGCGCGCCGTCGGTGAACGCCTCGTGCAGGATCGCCCGCATCGACAGGGGTGCCCCCGACGCGGGACCGGGGGCTCCGGCCCCCGCGTCGCCCGCCATCTGAGCTGAGCGTTGACGTGACCGGGCCCAGGTGGCGAGAAGCACCGCCATGATGATCGCGGGCGATTCCATCAGCACCAGGGCGACCGTCATGTACCCGCCGGGTTCCTCGCCACGGGCGGTCACGAACTGCGTCGCGGCGATGAACGTCACCGCGCTGACCGACCCGTAGGTGGCGGCGATGGCGGCCGCATCGAACTCGTTCACTCTGCGCCGCAGGACCAGGAAGCCCAGCGCAGGGATCACCAGGGCCAGGAGCAGAGCGATGCCGATCACCGCCGCGGCGCGGCCGGTCAGACCGGTCTCGCGGAGAGCCTGGCCGCCCTTGAACCCGATCGCCATCAGCAGGTAGAGCGACAGGAACTTGGTGACGGGGGCCGGTATCTCCAGATTGGAGCGCACCGCGGCGACGAACAGCCCCAGGAAGAAGAACAGGATCGGCGGGTCCGTGAGGCTGCCGAGAATGCTGAGGTCCACTGCGTGTCTCCTGATCAGTCCGGAGCCCGGTCGCCGCGACGCGGGACGACCGGAACCCCGTGGTGGCGCGCGATCCGCTGCCCCGACGTGGTAACAGGACGAACAATACACGATTTCTATTGCCTGTTTTATGATGGGCTAAATCTGTGTCGTGTGTCACGCGCACCTCTCCCCCAAGGGCCGAGCCTCTCCCGCACCGCGAAGGGACGCCCCCGTGCCGTGCCCACATGCGTACAGGGATTCGCGTAAGGCAACATGGCACTCGGAAGTCGTCGGTGACGGCCGGATGTAGACGGGGTGACGCAGTGGCGGAGTGGACGTTTCTCACCAACCACGCCCACGTCCTGCTGTGCATCGCGCAGGATTCCGAGACGCGACTGCGCGACATCGCCGACGCGGTCGGGATCACCGAGCGGGCCACCCAGCGGATCGTGGCCGAGCTGGAGGAGGCCGGGTACCTCCAGCGCATCCGGGACGGGCGCCGTAACCGCTACAGCCTGAACCGGGACCTGCCGCTGCGCCATCCGCTCGAGCGGGACCACATGGTGGGGGAGATCCTCAGTGTGCTGGGAGCCCCACGGACGCACGCGGCCCACGGGGACGAATGACGCCGCGTCGCGGCGCCGGTTCGGCGGCTCGGGCAGACTGGCCGGATGTTGCTGACGATCACCGCCCGCCGCTCCGAGGCGCTCCCCACGCCGGGTGATCTGGGTTTCCTGCTGCACAAGCACCCCGACAAGGTGCAATCCTTCGGCGTGTACGCGGGCACGGCGCACGTGTTCTACCCCGAGGTCAGCACGGAGTCGTGCACTGCCGCGGTGCTGCTGGAAGTCGAGGCGGTCGCTCTGGTCCGCGGACGATCCGGGCGCGCGGACGCCTTCGCACTGGGTCACTACGTCAACGACCGCCCGTACGTGGCGTCCTCGCTGCTGGCGGTGGCGATGGGAAAGGTGTTCCGGTCAGCGCTCAACGGACAGTGTGTCGGCTACGAGGACCTGGTCGAGGCTCCCCTGGATCTGACGATCTCTCTGCCGACGGTGCCCGGTGAACCCGACCTGGTGCGCCGGTTGTTCGCGCCACTGGGATGGGACATCCAGGCCGAGTCGATCGCGTTCGACGCCACCCGCCCCCAGTGGGGCGCGGCGCCGCTGGTGGGTCTGACGCTGACCGGGTCCGTGCGCCTGACGGACGCCCTCAGTCACCTGTATGTCCTGCTCCCCGTCCTTGATGCGGCCAAGCACTACTGGGTGGGCCAGGACGAGGTCGACAAGCTGTTGCGTGCCGGTGACCGGTGGTTGCCCGGGCACCCGGAGCGGGATCTGGTGACGCACCGCTACCTGGCCGGCCAGCGGGATCTTCGCGAGAGCGCCCTGGCCCGTCTCGCCGAACTGGACGACCGCGCCGCAGAGAGCACCCCGGACGCCGCTGCCTCGGATGCTGCCGCCGCCCCTCGTCCCCTGGTCAGTCTGCGTCACGACGCGGTACTGGAGGTGGTCCGCGACCTGGCGCCGGTGTCGATCGCCGATATGGGCTGTGGTTCAGGCGCCCTACTGGGCGGCCTGCTCAAAGTCCGGGGTGTGGCACGCGTGATCGGCACGGAGGTCTCGGACTTCGCCTTGTCCAAGGCCGCCACGCGGTTGCACGTGGACTCGATGACCGAACGCCAGGCTGACCGCCTATCCCTCCTACGCTCCTCACTGATGTACGAGGACGAGCGACTGGCCGATCTCGACATGGCGATCCTGATGGAGGTGATCGAGCACGTCGATCCCGACCGTCTGCCGGCTGTAGTGCGCAACGTGTTCGGCGCGATGCATCCCCGGCACGTGGTGATCACCACGCCCAACGTCGAGTACAACGTTCACTACCCGGCGCTGGCCACAGGAGGCTTCCGGCACCCTGACCATCGGTTCGAGTGGACGCGGGAGCAGTTCCAGTCCTGGGCCCACACCGTGGCTGGCGCCCACGGTTACCAGGTGGAATTCCGTCCCGTGGGCGAGCCCGACGGGCAGGTCGGGCCGCCGACCCAGATGGCCGTGTTCAGCCAGTCCGCCCCAGTGGAGGTGTCCGCATGAGTGAGCTGTCCATCCCGGAACTGTCCCTGGTCCTGCTCATCGGCGCCAGCGGCTCCGGCAAATCGACCTTCGCGGCGACTCACTTCGCCCCGACAGAGGTGATCTCCAGCGACGACTGCCGGGCGATGGTCTGCGACGACCCCAATGCCCAGGACGCCACCGTGGATGGATTCGCGGTGCTGGAGTTCATCGCCGGCAAGCGCCTGGCACGCGGGCTGCTGACTGTGATCGACGCGACCAACGTGCAACCGGCGGCCCGTAAGTCCCTGCTGGCCCTGGCCAAGGAGCACGACGTGTTGGCCACCGCCATCGTGCTCGACCTGCCCACCTCGGTGGCAGTGGAGCGCAACGCGGCCCGGGCGGATCGCGAATTCGGCGCCCGGGTGATCAAGCGCCAGCAGGAGCAGCTGCGCCGCTCGATGCGCGGGCTGAAGAAGGAGGGGTTCCGCTCCATCCACGTGCTGGATTCGGAACAGGTGGTGGCCGAGGCGACGATTGTGCGGACCCGGTTGTTCAACGACCGCCGCGACGACCACGGCCCGTTCGATGTGATCGGAGATGTCCACGGGTGCCGCGCCGAGCTGGAGGAGTTGCTCGAGTCGCTGGGTTACGCCCTGGAGAGGGACCAGGCAGGCCGGGCGGTCGACGCGCACCACCCTGAGTCGCGGCGCGTGGTGTTGGTGGGTGACCTGGTCGACCGAGGCCCCGACTCTCCGGGAGTGCTGAGGCTGGCGATGGGTATGGTTGAGTCCGGCAACGCCCTGTGCGTCTCGGGTAACCACGAAGCCAAGCTGGCCAAGGCGCTGGGGCGGGGGACGGTCAAGGCCACCCATGGTCTGCAACAGACCCTCGACCAGTTGGCGGCAGAAGACGGCTCGTTCGTCGCCAGGACACGCGCGTTCTGTGACGGCCTCGTGGCGCACTACGTTCTGGACGACGGCAACCTCGTCGTGGCACACGCCGGCCTGAAGGAGAAGTACCACGGTCGCGCATCCGGGCGGGTACGTGCTTTTGCCCTGTATGGAGACACCAGCGGCGAGACCGATGAGTTCGGCCTGCCCGTCCGGTATCCGTGGGCCGAGGAGTACCGCGGGTCGGCGACAGTGCTGTACGGGCACACCCCCGTCACCGAGACCGAGTGGGTCAACAACACGATGTGCCTGGACACCGGGTGCGTGTTCGGCGGGTCCCTGACGGCGCTGCGCTACCCGGAACGCCAGACTGTCTCAGTGCCCGCCCAGGACACCTACTACGAGCCGATCCGGCCCCCGGCGCCGCCCGAGCGGGATCCCGCGACCCTGAAGCTGACCGACGTGCTGGGACCCCGGGTGATCGAGACCCGCTACATGGGACGGGTGTCAATGCGTGACGAGAACGCGGCCGGGGCTCTGGAGGTGATGAGCCGCTTCGCCGTCGACCCGGAGCAGCTCATCTACCTCCCACCAACCATGTCGCCTGTCGACAGCTCCCCACGCGACGACCTCCTCGAACACCCCGATCAGGCATTCGACCACTTCGCCGCGCAGGGTGTCGACCGGGTGATCTGCGAGGAGAAGCACATGGGTTCCCGCGCCGTCGTGCGCGTCACCAACCAGGGCGGCGGGGTCGTTCATTCCCGCACCGGTCGTGCGTTCCTTCCGGACGATCAGCAGTCGGTCGTCCTGCAACGGATCGCTCGCGCGGCCACAGTCGCCGGGGTGTGGGAAGACCTGGGCGCCACCTGGCTGCTGCTCGATACCGAGATCCTGCCGTGGACACTCAAAGCCGAACCGATGATCCGTGACCAGTACGCCGCCGTGGGTGCCGCCGCCACCACCGCCCTCCCCGCCGCTATCCACGCGCTCGACGCCGCCGCCCACCGCGGCATCGACGTGGGGACCCTGCTGGACCGGACGCGCTCCCGGGCGGACAATGCCGAGAGGTTCGTCGAGGCTTACCGGCGCTACATCCGACCGGTCGAGGGCGACCTCGGCCTGCAGATCGCGCCGTTCCAGCTCGTGGCCAGCGACGCCGATACCTACGAGACCCGGGACCATCACTGGCACCTCGCTCTGGCGGACCGGCTCGTCGCCGCCGACCCGGAGCTGTTCCGTACCACCCGGCGCCTCGACATCGATCTGGCCGACGACCGTTCGCGTGCTGCGGGGTCGGCGTGGTGGGACGATCTCACCTCAACCGGCGGTGAGGGCATGGTCGTCAAGCCACTGGCCAACCTCACCCGAGGAAAGAAGGGCCTGGTCCAACCCGGACTCAAGGTCCGCGGACGTGAGTACCTGCGCATCATCTACGGCGCCGACTACACCACCCCGGCGACGCTGGTTGGCCTCAAGAATCGATCGCTCGGCCAGAAGCGCTCCATGGCGCTGCGGGAGTACGCGCTCGGCCTCGAAGGGGCACGCCGGGCCGCGGCCGGTGAACCGATCTGGCGTGTTCACCAGTGCGTCTTCGGCGTCCTGGCCATGGAATCCGAACCCGTGGACCCGCGGCTGTGACCAGACGTCTGCTCTCCGATCTCATCGGACCGGAGTAGTCGGGCGCGCAGGCCGCCGACCGACGAGAGTCGACCGTGAAGGGAGCGGCCATGATCGAGATTCTCAACCGCCTCGTCGACGAGATCGAAGGACGCCTCGGTGAGGAGTTCGACGTCGACGCGATCGCCGGCGAGATGGGGACGACCGGGTATCACGCCCGTCGGATGTTCTCGTCCCTCGCGGGGATGCCGGTGTCCGAGTACGTCCGTCGTCGACGCATGACCGTTGCCGCGTCCGACGTGATCGGCGACGAGGACCTGTTGACGATCGCCGTGCGGTACGGGTACGGCTCGACCGAGGCCTTCGGTCGAGCGTTCCGTGCCGTCCACGGCGTGAGCCATGGAGACGTTCGACGTGATGGCGGCCCCCTTCGCAGCCAACCGCAGCTCAGGTTCCGCCTGACCGTCGAAGGGAGTCATCCCATGGATGCCCGAATCCTCACTCACCACGAATTCCGCCTGATCGGCCACGCCGCCCGGGTGCCGTTGAACCATGAAGGCGTCAACGCGCACATCGAGCGCCACATCGCTTCTCTGCCCGCTTCCGAGCACGACCGCCTTAAGCTCCTCAGCGGCACCGAGCCCTCGGGACTGTTGCAGGTCAGCGCCGACGTCGACCCGGGCTACGAGGAGGGCAGCGAACTGACTTACCTCCACGGCGTGGCGGTCGCCGTCGGTGCCGACGTTCCCGACGATCTCGACGTGATCGACGTGCCCGCAGGGGCGTGGGTGGTCTTCCGAACCTCCGGGCCGCATCCAGCGGCCCTGCAGGAGGCGTACGCGGCGTCCGCGACAGAGTGGTTCCCCTCCAATCCGTGGAGGTTGCGCCCCGGACCGTCGATCGTGTCGGTACTCGACCGCGCTCCGGACTTCAGTTCGGCGACCTGCGAACTCTGGTTCCCGGTCGAGCGCGCCTGACCCTGGTGCGGGCGGCCGCAGAGCGCTCACTCTCCCGACGGTATCCGTTGACCCGCCTGATACTGCTCGAGCTGGCCGGCGATGGTCGCGCGGAGCCACCGGGCGAAACGCTCGTCGGTCCATCCCCGCTCCCGGACGAAATACCTGTGCGTGTCGGGCCCGGTCAGGTGGCCGAGCACGTCGGCGAACTCAGACACCCGGTCCTGGGGAAGTAACCCGCGTCCGACGAACCACCCACTGCCCAGGTGGAGGTCCTCTATCCGCCGTGTCTCGCTCCGACGGACCGCCTCGGCGATCTCGGGATCGGAGTCGCTGGCCAGGATGGCCGCATGCCACAAGTCGATGATCCGACCGTTGGCGGCGACGATGAAGTCCACGTAGCGACCCAACGCGCGCTCGGTGTCGGGGTCGGCCATGATCGCCTGGAACTCCGGCCGGGCGAGTATCGAGACGGCTCCCTCCTCCCCGGAGAACCCCCGCTCGAGAATCGCCATCATCAACGACGCCTTGGACCCGGCCTGGTACACCGACTGCACCGAGACACCGGCGCGACGGGCGACCTCCCGGAGAGTGGTCCGGGAATAACCGTGTCGCACGAACAGCGACTCGGCGGCGTCCAGGATTCGCCCGCGGGTCAGTGCGGCGGTCTGGGCCCGACGGCTCATCTCGTACTTGCGCGAACTCATGGATCGGCCCCTGTCTCGGACTTCATCTCACCAGTCTCGTTCATGGCCTTCCCAAAGATTGGATGTAGCGCTACTCTACTCAAATCTTCTCGCATCCACGCGGCGGAGACTGCATGCGAAGGAGCGACGATGGCAGCACAGGGCCTCATCGTTGTGTGCGCTACCCCCATGGGTGGCCACGTCGGGCCCCTCACGGCCGTCGGCGGGCACCTGGTCTCCCAGGGGTGGCGGGTGGTGATGATCACCGGGTCCCGGTTCGCCCACCAGGTCACCGCCGCCGGCCTCGAGCACGTCGCCCTGTCCGGGGTGGCGGACTTCGACGAGAAGGACCCGTCGACCTTCACCCCCCACCTCGACAGGTATCGAGGCCTGAGGCTGTCGAGGTACCAGGTGGAGCAGACGTTCATCCAGCCCATCACCGCACAGGCGGCGACGCTGGCGCAGGTGCTCGCCGAGAACGAGGTCTCTGCTGTCCTCACCGACGGCACCTTCGCAGGGACACTCCCCCTGATCTCCCGCGACCCCGGCTCCAGACCTCCGGTCATCGGACTCGGGGTGATGCCGCTCGCACAGACCAGTTGCGACGTGGCGCCCACCAACAGCGGACTACCGCATATGGCCGGACCACTCGGCAGACTGCGCAACCGCCTGGCCCACCGGATGGTCCGCCATGTGCTCTTCCGTGCCACCCAGCGACTCGCGCGCCACCGCATAGAGCAGGCCGGAGGGAGACTGGAGGGGTTCGTTCTGGACTTCTCCGCACAGTGCGACAGGTTTCTCCAGTTGGGGCCGGCCGAGTTCGAGTACGCGCGCCGCGATCTGGCGCCCACTACCGCGTTCGCCGGCCCGGTCACCGCCCGGCGGAGCCGGCCGATCCCCCAGCCCACGTGGTGGGCCGAGATGCTCGCCGACCCGCGACCGGTCGTCCACGTCACGCAGGGCACCCTCGACAACCACGACCTCACCCAACTAATCGAGCCCGCGCTCGAGGCCCTTGCGGATTCGCCGGTCCAGATCGTCGTCACCACAGGCGGCGCCCCCGCCGACGAGCTCGTCCGGATCGCGCCCGAGAACGCCCGGATCGCCGAATACCTCGACTACGAGGAGCTCCTGCCGCGGACCTGGATCATGGTCACCAACGGAGGTTTCGGCGGCGTCATGACCGCACTCCGGCACGGCGTGCCGCTGGTCGTGGCACCTGGAGGCGAGGACAAGCCGGAGGTGGCCGCGAGAGTCGGCCACTTCCGGGTCGGGATCAACCTGAAAGCCCGCCGTCCCGCGCCACGGGCCCTCCGGGACGCCGTCGACGCAGTCCTCTCCGACACCACCTTCGCCGACTCCGCGTCCGCCATGCGCGATGCCATCGCCACCTACGACCCGTTCGCGGTGATCGACACCGAACTCCGACACCTCATCCAGCAGCCCCCGACCGACCCACCCGCCCACGCGATATCCGCCCCGGACACCGACGCACCAGACACCGCCGCACCAGACACCGAGGAGAACCTGACATGAGCGACACCCGCGCAGTGATCGACCAGCACATCACCGCCTTCAATGACCGCACCCCCGACGCCGAACCGTGGGCCGACGCGGCCGAGATGGTCACCCCCGGCGGAACCTTCACGGGACGCGAGGGCGTCCTGGGATTCCTGGCCGTCTTCCAGCAGGCGTTCTCCGACGGCACCCTGCGCATCCATTCAGCGGTCATCGACGGCGGCGACGCCTCCGTCGAGGGCAGCTTCGAGGGAACTCACGACGGCATCCTCCAGAGCCCCGCGGGACCTGTCGAGGCCACCGGGAGGCCAGTCACCTTCCGGTGGAGCGCCACCTACCGCGTCGAGGGCGACCGGCTCATGTCCGAGCACCTCTACTTCGACCAGTTCGACTTCCTCGGACAACTCGGCCTCCTGCCGGGTTGATTCCCAGCCGCGGCGACGGGCCGGCCGTCGACCCGGCGACCGTCTGGCCCGGAGAGGTACCCGACTGCCCACCCCGGCACGGCGGGGGTACACCTTCACCGGGTGGTACACCTCTCCGGACTCCGATACCCTCATCGACCCCCGTTCTCCCCTCACCGCCGACATCACGGCCCACGCAGGGTGGCGAGCCGTCGAGACCCCAGCTAGTCCCTCCACCCCGGTTTGGACCTCTCTCGCCGGAGGCGGTCTCGGTGACTACCTCCCACTGGCCCTCCAGCCGAACTGATCTCCTACCGCCACGACCCTGCACCGGAAGGCCACCGAGATGAACCGCACCCCCCGCCGCACCGGGCGGCGTCTACCCGCCGTCCTCGGCGCAGCCATGGCCCTCGGCTTGGTGACCGCGACGGCCCACGCCGACCCTGCCCGCAGCATCTCGGCCACCGCGGAGCCCACGCCCGGCAGCGACACCGTCACCCTGCGCCTGGTCTCGAACTTCGTCGAGCCCTTTGCCTGCTTCTACTCCATCAACCCCGCTGGCGAGTCGGCACCGTCAAACCTGTGGACGGACAACCCCTCCGCCATCGTGCCAGCCGCGTACAGCGCCCCGTGGAATCTCTCGGAGGTCACCTACACTCACCACCTCTCCGACGGCGAGTACTCGGTGTACTGGCAGTGCTACGGCAACGGCGCGACGAACATCGCGCGTTTCGGCAACGTCGCCAGCCCCCTGACCCCGGCGCCTACCGCGGAACCACTGACCTTCTCGATCGACACCAGCCCCCCACCACCGGCCGACCCGGAGTGCCAGGGCAGCGCCTGCCTCCTCCCCCTGATCGGCGAGCTTCTCGACGCTCTACCCCGAGATCCCGCGGTGCCGGGCGCGGCAGGGTCGGTCGGCTGACCGCGCATCGGCTCACCGGCCCGGGCCGGACCACGCCTGTGCGGTCTGCTCGATCACAGTCCGCCACGGGGTCGGGGAGACGCCGAAAGTGTTGGTGGTCTCCGACCCGTCGGCGACGAAAGGGCCGTCGAACTGGTACAACACACTATTGACCTCGCGCAGCAGTGGGACGACCATCCCCCCGGCGCGGAGGACCGGCCGCGGCACACGGCGCACCCGCGGTGGGGCCGCCCCAGCCGCCTCGGCAAGGTCGTTCAGGACCTCCCGAACGGTTCTGGGCGCGTTCGACGGAACGATCCACGCAGACCCCCAGGCCCGCTCGTCCCGGCCCAGCGCCTCGAGGGTGGCGGCCACGTCCTCGATCGCGGTCCATGTGTGAGGGTGGTCGGGGTCGGCGAACACGGCTGCGGTCTTCCCGGCCAGAGTCGCCCGGCCGTAGCGGGCGATCAGGCCGCTCTCCGCAGGGACGGAGGGGCCGATGTAGTCCGAGGACCGGGCCTCTGCCGTGCGCACCCGCCCCGCTCGGTGCGCGGCCAGGGCGTCCTCCCACATCCGCGCGCGCAGCGCCCCCTTGTGGTCGACGGGATCGAGCGGGGTGTGCCTGGTCATGGGTTCATGCACCACCCCGTAGCCGTAGAGGTTGCTCGCCGTGACGAGCACCGCGCCCGTCTCCTCCGCGGTGCGCAGGAGCGACGCCGCCAGCGGCGGCCACTTCTCTTCCCACACCGGATACGGGCCGGGATTCGCACAGTTGTAGAGCACCGCCGCCCCGGCCGCCTGGGCGCTGAGGGCCGCGCTGTCGGAGGCGTCGACCGCCACCGCGTCGACGCCGGGGGTAGCGGTGCTGCGTCCGGAGCGGGTCGCCAGTCGGACGCGGTGCCCCGTGGCCGCCAGCC
>NZ_JAALDW010000507.1:0-3059 GCF_014145055.1 Dietzia sp. DQ11-38-2 | reverse complement strand
AGCTGCTCGAGCCGTCGGTGGGTGACCACCACGGCCACCACTCGCCGCGAATCGCCCGGCCCCTGCCCGGTTGCGCGCCCGGATCGCTCGCTTCCGGTGGGAGTACGCGCCCCCTCGGGTCCATATCGGGCGCGCGAGCCCGATCCGGGGTCCGAGCCGGGGCCCGCACCCGGGCCGGAGCCGCCCTCAGGCCTCACGCTCCATCCTCTCCATGTAGGCGGCGATGGACCGCCCGGCCTCGGGGCCCTCGTAGGCGGTGACGATCTCCTCGATGCTGCCCCGTTGCCGGATGCGTCCGTGGTCGATCCACATCGCCGAGTCGCACAGCTGGGCCAGGAACTCGTTGGAGTGGGAGGCGAACACCAGCATGCCGGACCGGGAGACCAGGTCCGCCAACTTGATCCGCGCCTTCTTCATGAACTCGGCGTCCACCGCGCCGATGCCCTCGTCGAGCAGCAGGATCTCCGGGTCGATCGAGGTCACCACGCCCATCGCCAACCGCACGCGCATCCCGGTCGAGTAGGTGCGCAGCGGCATGTCCAGGTAGTCACCGAGCTCGGTGAAGTCGGCGATCTCCTCGACCTTGGCCTTCATCTGCTTGCGGGTCTGGCCCAGGAACAGGCCGCGGATGATGATGTTCTCGTATCCGGTGATCTCCGGATCCATGCCCACGCCGAGGTCGAACACCGGGGCCACGCGTCCCCGGATCCGGGCGGCGCCGCGGGTGGGTTCGTAGATTCCGGACAGCAGCCGCAGCAGCGTGGACTTGCCGGCACCGTTGTGTCCGATCAGCCCGATGCGGTCACCTTCCCGGAGGGACAGCGTGATGTCTCGCAGGGCCTCGACGACGACGACGTTGGACGAGTTCCGCCCGATCGCGCCGCCGGCGGAGCCGAGGACGGCCTTCTTCAGGGAGCGGGACTTGGCGTCGAAGATCGGGAAGTCCACGCACGCGTCCACGCAGTCGATGGACACGCCGCCGGGGGTCGGGGTGGCGGGGCTCATGGGATGTACCTCCTACACCCAGTACGGGACTCGGGAGCGGAACCGGCGCAGCGCGACAAAGGCGAGGATCAGACCGACGGCCGTGCAGGCCAGGACGATCCACCAGTGGTACGCGGCGACGGGTTGGCCGATCATGGGGGCACGCACGATCTCCAGGTAGTGGTAGAGCGGGTTGAGTTCGGCGATGCGAGCCCGGTCCGCGATCTCCCCGCCCTGTTCGTACAGCGTCTGCGTGGTCCACACGATGGGGGTCATGTAGAACAGCAGCTGCACCAGGGAGTCCAGGAGCGGCGCGATGTCGCGGAATCGGGTGGCGAGGATGCCGAACAGCATGGCCACCCAGACGCCGTTGACCATGAGGACCGCCAGGCCCAGAACGGCCAGTAGCAGGTCCCAGCCCAGCGGGCGCGGGTAGATCAGCATGAGCACGACCCAGATCACCAGGTTGTGGCAGAGGAACAGGAACTGCCGCCACACCAGCCGGTAGACGTGGACGCTCAGCGCGCTCGGCAGTTGTTTGATCAGGCCCTCGTTGGAGATGAAGACCTCCGAGCCCTCCTTGATGCAGCCGGAGATGAATCCCCAGAGGATCAGTCCCACGGTGACGTGGGGGAGGAACTCGGCCAGCGGGATCTGGAACAGGATCGAGTACAGCAGCCCCAGAGCGGTCGCCATGACGCCGGTGGCGATGGTGATCCACAATGGGCCCAGGGTCGAGCGGCGGTAGCGCTGCTTGATGTCCTGCCACCCCAGGGAGAGCCACAACTCCCGCTGACCCAGCCCCTGGCGGAGGTCGGCCACGGCCCGGCGGAAGGTCTGGGAGTCGCTGACGATCTCGCTGCGGACGCGCTCGTCGGGGAGCGTCGCCGAAGCGGGGTCGGGAGTGGGCTGGTCCTGCACGAAGGCGAAGCCTACTAGAGGTGTGGCCGGTGGCAGCCCCGCAGACAGGGCGCGTACACATGAGTCATGACGACCAGCACCCAGATCCAGCTCGTCAGCCGCCCGCGTGGCTGGCCCACCCATGACGACTTCCGCACCGTCGTCGTCGACCTCCCCGACCTCGCCGAGGGCGAGGTGCGCGTGGCCAACGAGTTCCTCTCCGTGGACCCCTACATGCGCGGCCGGATGAACGAGGGCCGCTCGTACATCCCGCCGTTCGAGCTGAACGAGACCATGACCGGTGGCGCCGTCGGGCGGGTGGTGGAGTCCCGCTCCGACGCCCACCCGGTCGGGTCGGTCGTGATGCACGATCTCGGCTGGCGGGACGTCGCGCAGGGCGGCGGCCGACAGTTCCGGGTGGTTCAGGAGATCGAGGGTGTCCCGATCTCCGCGTACCTGGGGATCCTCGGGACCACGGGCCTCACCGCGTATGTGGGCCTGCTGCACATCGGGCGCTTCCGGGAGGGCGAGTCCGTCTTCGTCTCCGGGGCGGCCGGGTCCGTGGGGTCGGCAGTCGGTCAGATCGCCCGACTCATGGGCGCATCGAAGGTCGTCGGTTCGGCCGGGAGCGCGGAGAAGGTCGACAAGGCCATCAGCGACTACGGGTTCGACTCCGCGCTCAACTACCGTGAAGGCCCGGTCCGCACGCTCCTGCGCGAGCACTTCGGCAGCGCCGACGGCGAGGGTATCGACGTGTACTTCGACAACGTCGGTGGCGACCACCTCGAGGCCGCACTGGACCTGATGAACGATGACGGTCGGCTGGCCCTGTGCGGGGCGATCAGTTCGTACAACGCCACCGAGCGTTCGCCGGGCCCGGACAACCTCTGGCACGCCATCACCCGCGGGCTGACCCTCCAGGGTTTCACCGTCAACAAGTACATGCACCTGTTCAAGGAGTTCGCGGAGAAGGTCGGTCCGTGGGTGGCCTCGGGCGAGATCGTCTTCGACGAGACGGTCGTCGAGGGCATCGACAACTCGGTCGACGCGTTCCTCGACCTCATGCGCGGGGCCAACGTCGGGAAGATGCTCGTCAAGATCTGATCCGAGGGGTCGGCCCGACCGCGGTGCGGCCGTGGGGCAGGGTGGACGCATGACGTCGACTCGCCGAGCCG
>NZ_JAALDW010000506.1:0-6239 GCF_014145055.1 Dietzia sp. DQ11-38-2 | reverse complement strand
TGCCTCGGCCCCCGGGGTGGCCGCCTCCGTGGCCCCCCCGGTCGCGGCGTCGGTCGCCTCGGTCACGCCACGCCGGGATCCGTCGTGGGCTCGGGCGCCGCCATGACATCGTCGATCCGGTAGAGACGAGCGGCCTCCAGAAGGGTGCGCTTGTCGATGCTGCCTTCGCGGACCAGACCGGCGAGAACCGCGACGATGATCGATTCGGCATCGGTGTTGAAGAATCGACGCGCGGCCGGTCGGGTGTCGGAGAACCCGAATCCGTCGGTGCCCAGGACGGTGTAGTCCCCGGGGACCCACCCACGGATCTGGTCCGGCACCGCCTTCTGGAAGTCGCTCACCGCCACCTTCGGCCCCTTGCTGGAGTCGAGTGAGGCGGTGACGAACGGGATGCGGGGCTGCTGGTCGGGGTGACGGAGTTCGTGGCGCTCACACTCGAAACCGTCCCGGGCCAGCTCGTTCCACGATGTGGCCGACCAGAGGTCCGCCGCGACGTCCCATTTCTCCGCCAGCTCTTTCTGGGCCTCGGCCGCGGCGTACATCGCGACACCCGAGGCGAGGATCGACGCCTCGTGCGTTCCCTTCTCCGCCTTACGGAAGCAGTAGAGACCACGGAGCAGTGCCTCGATGTCCAGGTTCTCGGGCTCGGGCGGCTGGGGGACGGGCTCGTTGTACAGGGTGATGTAGTACGAGACGTTGTGGTCGACACCATCGGTCTCTGTCTCGTGCGCCGCGCCCGGACCGTACATCCGCTCGATGCCCGCTCGCATGATGTGGACGAGTTCGAATGCCCACGCCGGATCGTACGAGAGGATGCCCGGGTTGGTCGCGGCGAGCAACGGCGAATGGCCGTCCATGTGCTGCAGGCCCTCCCCGGTGAGGGTCGTGCGGCCGGCGGTCGCGCCGAGCAGGAACCCGCGCGCGAGCTGATCCGAGGCGGCCCAGATGCTGTCACCGGTGCGCTGGAAGCCGAACATCGAATAGAAGATGTACAGCGGGATCATCGGCTCGCCGTGGGTCGCGTACGCGGTCCCCGCCGCCGTGAACTCGGCGACCGACCCCGCCTCACTGATGCCCTCGTGCATGATCTGGCCGCTGGTGGACTCCTTGTAACTGAGCATCAGGTCGTGGTCGACCGAGGTGTAGTTCTGCCCGTGCGGGTTGTAGATCTTCAGGGTCGGGAACCACGAGTCCATGCCGAAGGTCCGGGCCTCGTCCGGGATGATGGGGACGATCCGGTCCCGCAGGGACTCGTCCCGCAGGAGCTCCTTGCAGGTACGGACCAGGGCCATCGTGGTGGCCACCGGTTGTTTGCCCGACCCCTTGCGCAACGAGGCGAAGGACTCGATCTTCGGCACGGAGAGCGGGGTGAAGCTCTGGCGCCGCTCCGGCACGTGACCGCCCAGCGCGATCCGCCGCTCCAGCATGTAACGGATCTCCGGGGAGTTGGGCCCGGGGTTGTAGTAGGGCGGCAACGTCGGGTCGGCTTCGAGCTCTTCGTCCGTGATCGGGATGAGCTGCTTGTCCCGGAACTGCTTGAGGTCGTCCAGCGTCAGCTTCTTCATCTGGTGCGTGGCGTTGCGACCCTCGAAGTTCTGGCCGAGTCCGAACCCCTTGATGGTGTGCGCGAGGATCACCGTGGGTCGACCGGTGTGCTCGAGCGCCGCCTTGTACGCGGCGTGGATCTTCCGGTAGTCGTGGCCACCGCGGCGCAGCGCCCAGATGTCCTCGTCGGACAGGTCCTCCACCAACTTGGCCGTACGCGGGTCGCGGCCGAAGAAGTGCTCGCGGATCCAGGCGCCGTCGTTGGCCCGGAACGTCTGGTAGTCGCCGTCGGAGACGGAGTTCATCAGGGAGACGAGGGCGCCCTCGGTGTCCTTCTCGAACAGGGCGTCCCACTCGCGTCCCCACACCACCTTGATGACGTTCCACCCGGCACCGCTGAAATACGATTCCAGCTCCTGGATGATCTGCCCGTTTCCGCGGACCGGGCCGTCGAGGCGCTGGAGGTTGCAGTTGATCACGAAGGTGAGGTTGTCCAGTGCGTCGTTCGCGGCCACCTGCAGGGCTCCGCGCGACTCGACCTCGTCCATCTCCCCGTCGCCGAGGAACGCCCAGACGTGCTGTTGCGAGGTGTCCTTGATCCCCCTGTTGGCGAGGTAACGGTTGAACCGCGCCTGATAGATGGCGTTCAAGGGTCCGAGGCCCATGGACACGGTGGGGAACTCCCAGAACTCGGGAAGGGAGCGTGGGTGGGGGTAGGAGGGGAGGGACCGGCCCGGGTGGCTCTTCTCCTGTCGGAAACCGTCCAGGTCGTGTTCCCGGAGGCGCCCCTCGAGGTAGGCGCGTGCGTACATGCCGGGCGAGGCGTGCCCCTGGAAGAAGATGTGGTCCCCACCGCCGGGGTGGTCCTTGCCGCGGAAGAAGTGGTTGTACCCCACCTCGTAGAGCGGTGCCGCCCCCGCGTAGGTGGAGATGTGGCCGCCCACGCCGATGCCGGGACGCTGGGCCCGGTGCACCATGATCGCGGCGTTCCACCGGATCCAGCGCCGGTAGGTGCGCTCCACGGACTCGTCGCCCGGGAACTCGGGTTCGAGACTGGTGGGGATCGTGTTGACGTAGTCCGTCGAGGTCAGGGCGGGCAGGGGTACGCGCTGCTTGGACGCGCGCTCGAGGAGCCGCAGCATGAGGTAGCGGGCCCGCTCGGGGCCTGCCTCCGCGAGCATGCCGTCGAGTGAGTCCATCCACTCCTGGGTCTCCTCGGGGTCCGAGTCCGCGAGGTAGGACGCGACCCCCTCGCGGAGGACCGGCACATTGGTGGGTGCGGAACCATCTCTCGTGCCTACGGTCTCGGTCATGCGTCTCGTCCTCACTTCTGCGATACGTACAGCGGCGACCCGGTGGGGGCACCACACATGTCGGGGTGCAGTCTCCGGTCGACCGCGCGTACCGCGGGTGTGGGTTGGATCGCGTGGTCGGCCGGACACGGGCCGTCGTCGGCCCATGTCTCCCCCTGATTGTGCCCCAAAGCGTGATGCGGGACACGAGCCTGCGGTCCCGGCGACGAAATGGGCGGTTGTCGTTTCCCCTGGGAGGGTGCCCGGGTAGTGTTCCTGGTCAGCGAAAGACCAAGACGAACACACTCGGATTCGAGGGAGGAACACCACGGTGGTCGCCGCGGCGAACCAACAGGACGGGGCGGATCAGATTGCTGGTCAGCTCGAACTGACGAAGGACATGCTCGTTCAGGAGGTCGGATGGGATTCCGACTGCGACGAGTCGATCAGTGAGGCCGTCGAGGACGCCGTCGGGTCGGAGCTGTTGGAGGAGGACACAGACGAGATCGTCGACGCCGTGCTGCTCTGGTGGCGCGACGGGGACGGCGACCTGGTGGACAGGCTGATGGACGTCGTGACCCCGCTCGCAGAAGAGGGCTCGGTGTGGGTCCTCACCCCCAAGACGGGGAATGCCGGTCACGTGGAACCCGCGGTCATCGCCGAGTCGGCCCAGACGGCTGGGATGCTCCAGACGCGTACCGCGGCCCTCGGGGACTGGGCGGGAAGCCGTCTGGCGTTGCGGAAGAACAGCATCCCGCGGAAGTGATGTCCCCCCGGGGGGTGGCGTCACCGTTCAGCGCGGTGCCCCCCCGGGGGGTGCCACGCCGTGACCAACGCGGGCGGCGGCACCGGAGGTCGACAGTCGAGCGGCGGCCCTCAGCCCGCGGGTTCGAGCAGGACAACCTCGCCGGACACCTCCTGCGCGGGTCCCGGCAGCGGTATCCGGTACGGGAGACGATCCTGGCTGGCATATGGCTCGACGCGGCGGTTACTGCCCCAGGCCCACAGACCACCGGTCTGGTCGATCCCGTAGGACGACGCGCTGCTCGCGCCGATCCACCGCATCGGGGGCACACCCACCACCTGGCGGGGTGTGGAGATGGAGAAGTCCTCGGTGTTGCCGTCGCCCAGGATCCCGTAGACGCTCCGGCCCCAGGCCCAGACGCGTCCCTCGGTATCCCGTGCGAGCGCGTATCTGCTCCCGGCCGCCACCTGGACGATGTCGGTCAACCCGTCGACCTTGACGGCCCGGGTGGTCTGTCCGCCGCGTGGCTCGACCCCGAGAAGTCCGTGGACGTTGTTGCCCCAGGCGCACACGTCGCCGCTGCCGGTGGCGATGATCCCGGCACCGCCGGGGTTGGCCACGCTGACGGCACCGGGTAGACCGCGGATGGTGCGGACCTCCGTCCCGTCCGGCTCTCCGAGAATCCGGGTGAGGTTGGTTCCCCAGGCCTGGATCTTGCCGTCGGAGCGGAGGGCCAGGGCGTTGAGCTGTCCGTAGGCGACCCCGATCACCTTCTCCACACGGGGGACAAGGGCCGGGGTGGGCTGCGCTCGGCTGCCTCCCTTCTCTCCTCCGGACGCGATGAACCCATCACCCCAGGCGACCACCGACCCGTCGGAACGGGTCGCCAGGAACGTCGAGCCCACGGCTTCCACGGACGTCACATCGTTGACGCCGGGGACCTTCTGCGGCCGGAGTACCTCCGGCGCTCCGGCCCCGACGCCGCCCAGGACTCCGAGATGGTCCACCCCGACCACCGAGACGGTCCCGTCCGGGTGGACCGCGGCGATCGCGTTGCGGGCGTCCGCCACCGAGATCACCTCCTCCCATCCCTCGATCGGACCGGGCGGGAGCGAGCCGCGGACGACGCTGCCCATCAGTACCGCCTGCCCCGGGGCCCGGGTCTCAGGGCTGGGTGAGGCCGAGGAGTCCGGGCACGGCGGCGCGGTCATGACCGCGCGATCGGCCGCGCTGCACCCGGTGACACCGGCGAGCGCCAACGAGAGCGCGACGGCCGAACGGACGGTCCTGAGGAGGTTCGCCATGACCGGATTCTGCGGTGGAGACGGACGGTTGTCCAGGGGCTTCATCCGCGCAGTACCGGGACGGCGCCGCGGTCACCCCGACGGTCCGGGGGTCTCCTGACCGGTCACCCCGGGGGCCGTCGTCCTCGGGATTGCCGGTGTTCGCTCGTCGAACGCCGGCCGTCAGCCCGCCGGTTCGAGCAGGACGACCTCGCCTGACACTTCCTGTGCGGGTCCCGGCAGCGGTACCTGGTACGGGCGACGATCCTGGCCGGCGTACGGCTCGACGCGGTGGCCGCCGCCCCAGGCCCACAGTTCACCGTTCTGGTCGATCCCGAAGGACGAGGTGCTATCGGCGCCGATCCACCGCATCGGGGGTACACCCTGCACCTGGAGGGGCTCCGCGGTCGAGGTGTCCTCGGTGCTGCCGTCACCCAAGACCCCGGAGACGACCCGGCCCCAGGCCCAGACGCGCCCGGCGGTATCCCGGGCGAGCGCGTAGTCGCTCCCGGCGGCCACCTGCACGATGTCGGTCAGCCCGTCGACCTTGACGGCCCGCGGACTCTGGCCGCCCCGCGGCTCGACGCCCAGAAGTCCGTGGACGTTGTTACCCCACGCGCAGACCTCTCCGGTGCTGGTGGCGATGATCGCAGCCCCGCTAGAGTTGGCGACGCTGACGGCCCCGGGGACGTCCCGAATCGTGCGCACCAGCGGCCCGTCCTGCTCACCGATGACCTGGGTGAGATTGATGCCCCACCCCTGGAGTTTCCCGTCGGACCGCAGCGCGAGCGCGTTGAGTTGCCCGGAGGCCACCTCGATCACGTTCTCGACCTTGGGGACCAGGCTCGGGGTGGGCTGGTTCCGCTCGTCGCCGCGGCGGCCCCCGCTCGCGATGAACGAGTCGCCCCACGCGATGACGGATCCGTCGGAGCGGGTCGCCAGGAACGCCCCGCCCACGGCGGCGACGGATGTCGCGTCCTGGATGCCGGGCACCGTGCGGGGCTGCTGGGTCCGCATGCCCCCGGCCACCGTGCCGGCCAGGAGACCCCGGTGATCCTCCCCGACCACCGAGACGGTTCCATCCGGGTGGACCGCGGCGAGGGCGGGGCCGGCATCGGCGACCGAGACGACCTCCTCCCATCCCGCGATCGGGCCGGGGGGGACCGTGCTCCCGGCGAGACCGCCGAGGAGTACCGCCTGTCCCGGGGCCCGCTTGTCAGGGGTGGGTGTCGCCGACGAGTCGGGGCACGGTGGCGCGGAAATGACCGCGCGGTCGGCCGCGCTGCACCCGGCGACACCGGCGAGCGCCAGCGAGAGCGCGACCGCCGACCGGACAGTCTTACGGAGATTCCCCATGACCGGATTCTGCGGTGG
>NZ_JAALDW010000505.1:252-1954 GCF_014145055.1 Dietzia sp. DQ11-38-2 | reverse complement strand
CTCGCCCTCGGTGTTCCACGCGGGCAAGGGCAACGAACTCCTGCGGCCACTGCTCGGGGACCACTCACTGCTCCTGCAGGACGGTGACGAGCACGCGCGCGCCCGACGGCTCCTCGCTCCCGCGTTCGGACGTCGCGAGATCGAGGGGTACCGCTCGCTCGTCGAGGAGGTCACGACCGAGCAGTTGGACCGCTGGCCGCGGTCGGGTCGGGTCCGTGCGCACATCCTGTTCAACCAGCTCACCCTCGAGGTGATCCTGCGAGTGGTGTTCGGGGTCACGGACTCGGCCCGCCTCGACCGGATCCGGCCGATCGTCGCGCGGGCGGTGGACGCCGGGCCGGTGGTGATGATCGGCATGGGCATCCAGCCGCTGCGCCGGTTCCGACCGTGGAGTCGGCAGGTCCGGGATCTCGCGACCATCCACGCCTTCCTGGGTGAGGAGATCGAGGCGACCCGCCGGGATCCGGCACTGGGAGGGCGACGGGACCTGCTGGCACTGTTGGTGCGGGCGTCCGCCCAGGACGCGCAGGGGCTGTCCGATCAGGAACTGCGGGACCAGCTGATGACCCTGGTGGCCGCCGGCCACGAGACCACGGCCACCGCCATGGCGTGGTCGGTGCTCGAACTGGCCCGGCACCCCGGGATCCAGGACCGCTGTGTGTCCGAGATCGCCGCCGGTGGAACGGAGTACCTCGACGCCGTGCTCAAGGAGACGCTGAGGCTGCACCCGGTGGTCCCGATGGTGATGCGGGAGTTGCAGGAGCTCGCCACCGTCGGTGGTCGCACCTATCCGCGGGGGATGACCATCTCGCCGTCGATCATCCTGGCCCACCGTGCGCCGGCCGCCTATCCCGCTCCGAGGGTCTTCGACCCCGGTCGTTTCCTCGGCGACGTCCCGACCCCCACCACGTGGCTGCCCTTCGGCGGCGGGGCCCGGCGCTGCATCGGTGCGTCCTTCGCGATGATGGAGGGCGAGGTGATCCTGCGGCAGGTGTTGACGCGGTTCCGCCTCGAGCCCGTGGGCAGCGGCCGCGAATGGCCCAGGGCGCGGAACGTGACCCTGTATCCGTGGCGACGCGCACGCGTGGAGCTGCTCCCGAGGTGACGACGGTCAGCGACGACGGGAGGGTGATGTGCTTTTCGGTGCGGAGTTTCCTACCGTAGGAGAGGTGAACGCTTCCCAGTCGCCCTCGTCGCAGGTCGAAGCGCCGCGCGCCTCGGCCCCCCGCATGTACACGTGGATCTCCGAGACCGGCAGGGTGATCGAGCAGGTGAGAATCGTCCCGAAGGGCGACTTCTCCCGCGCCCACGGCCGGATCGTCTCCGCGGCGCATCCAGAACACCAGGCGTTCACCCTCGAGTACCAGGTGGAGCTCGGATCGGACCTGGCCCCGTGCCGGGTGCAGCTGACCGTCTCCACGGAGGAGTACGAGCGCACCATCGACCTGGTCCGTGACGACGAGGGTTCCTGGCTCCTGGACGACCCCTCCGACACCCGCTCCCGCGTCGGTGGCGCCGGTGTCGTCGACGTGGACGTGACCTACAGCGTGTTCTTCGCAAGTGTCATCAGCCGGCGGCTCGGGCTGCACTCGCAGCCGGGGTCGGTGGAGGAGCGGGTTCTCCGGGTGGACTCCCTCACCCTCGACGTCAGCGAGGACACGGTCACCTTCTCCAGCGACGACGAGAAGGTCCACGGGATCAC
>NZ_JAALDW010000505.1:0-232 GCF_014145055.1 Dietzia sp. DQ11-38-2 | reverse complement strand
TCCGCCACGAGCGCGACCGTCGACTCCGACGGGTTCATCATCGACGTGACCGGTCTCAGTCGGAGGGTCTGACCTCCAGTCCGGCGGCCCCGGCGGCGCGGAGTTCCGCGATCCAGCCCGGTGCCCCCGGCGTCACCGACACCGCCGAGTCCGGCCGAACCTCCTGCGCCGTCTCGTAGGCCCGCCGCGCCCAGTGCCCCTCGTCGACCAGCGCCCCGAGCGTCCCCTCCCC
>NZ_JAALDW010000504.1:3689-13949 GCF_014145055.1 Dietzia sp. DQ11-38-2 | reverse complement strand
GGGCCCGGAGATGCAGGCGGCCGCCGGTCCCACGACAGACGTCCAGCAGGGCGGGTAGGTCCCCGATGCCGGCATCCGCCGCGAACAGACCGCCGTGACCGGCGACCTCTTCGGCCGCCGCCACCAGGTCCCGGCCGGTCAGGGTGGGGGTCCCCGCGACACCCTTGCCCTCCGCCACCGCGGAGATGCCGAAGACCCCCCGGTCCAGCAGGGCGCCGAGCCGACCCAGGTTGTCGGGCACCGCGGCACCCCACAATCCCACGTCGACGAAGGACTCCCCGGCCACGGCCTCGTGCCAGCGGTCGACCTGTTCCACGGTGGTGGCCGCCGGGTCGCCGTTCGTGCCGTAGTCGACCACCGAGGTGATCCCCCCGAGGGCGGCCGACCGGGTTCCCACCGCGACGTCCTCGGTGCTCACATGAGGGTCGACCAGACCGGGCATCAGTACGATGTCGTCGCCGAGATCGACGGTGTGGTCACCCGCCAACCCGACGTCACGCGCCTCGGACCCCGTGCGCACGGAGGAGATCACGCCTCCGTCCACCGTCACGGCGGCCTGCTGGATGCGGCCGTCGACCACGGCGCGGCGGGCGTGGATCAGGAGCTCGTACTTGGCCACGGATCGGTCCTCCTCCGTCTCGGGGGATCTCGGTGACACCGTCAGGTGCCATTGTCCCCCACGGCTGAGGTCCCCCGGGCCGGGGTCGCGGGATAGCGTGAAGGGAACTCGACACCAGACCGGAGGGCCAGCCATGACCGACACCCCCAGCGGATTCGTCCCCACCGCCGACCTCGTCGACGAGATCGGGGAGGGGGTGCGCAGTTGCGACACCCAGTTCCTCGACCTCGGTGGGCGCACCGAGTTCTTCGGACCGATCTCCACCGTCCGGTGCTTCCAGGACAACGCACTGCTCAAGAGTGTCCTGGGCGAACCCGGACACGGCCGGGTCCTGGTGATCGACGGTGACGCCAGCGTGCACACCGCGCTCGTCGGAGACCTCATCGCCGAGCTCGGACGGTCCAACGGCTGGGCCGGGGTGGTGGTGCACGGGGCGATCCGCGACTCGGCGGTCATCGGCGGGATGGACTTCGGGTGCAAGGCCCTCGGGACGAATCCGCGGAAATCGTCGAAGACCGGAGCCGGGGAGCGCGACGTGACGGTGAGCTTCGGCGGGGTCGACTTCGTCCCCGGCGACATGCTCTATGCGGATTCCGACGGGATCGTGGTGCGCTGACCCACACCGACCTCGACTAGGACGCCCCCGCGAGGGACCCGATGGAGCCCACGGCGAGCTCGCCGATCGAGGCCTCCGGACCGTAGCTCCCCAGGGACCCGGGCGCGTACGAGCCGGTCGAGTTGGGCACGTCCACGGACAGGACGACCGAGCCGGTGTTGATGAGCGTCGACAGCAGATCCATCAGCGAGCCGGTACCGAACGAACCGTAGCCCAGGCTCCCCAGCGCGTCGATCGTCGCCGGATCGACCGACATGCAGCGCAGTCCGTTCTGCGTCTGGATCCACACGCAGAACGGGCCCGTCGGTTCATCGGGCGCCGCCGCCGCCGATCCGGCGCCGACGACCAGGGCGGCCGCCATCAGGGCGGACGAGGCCGCGGCGAGCATGGTGGTGCGCATGTCAGGGAACCTCCGGGTAGGCACCCCACCCGGGCGTGGGGCCGTCCTCACGCAGTGTAACGGGTATCACGGTCCGCGTCGGTCGCCCCGGAGAGTTCACGCCTCGCGTCTGATCCACCGCAGGAGCGGACCGAGGGACAGGCGGTCCGTGAGGTCCACCCCGCCCAGTTCGAGCATCGACTCCTCCTCCGGGGTGCGGTCCGCCTTCCGTCGCAGAGCCGCCAACGCGGTCTTGAGCCCCAGGCGCTGGCGGAATCCGAGCTGGTCAGGGGTCACCACGCCGCGCAACTGGAACAATTTGAGGTCGCGGAGCTGGTCGGCGGAGAACTCGCTGGACATGAGGTCTATCCGTGCGTCATCGGTGACCGGGGTGGGACCCACCATGACGACGGCGACCCGGCGACCGGCCTCCACCAGGGCCTCCCAGTTGTCCTTGATGAACGCCGACCCACCCAGACCACCGTCAGGACGCATGCCCGTCACGAGCACGACCGTCCCGGCCACCACGAGCTCGGCGGGATCCACGGAATCGTGATGGGAGCTGCGGGTCTCGAACTCCTCGGCCAACCACCCCGCGTAGCGGCGGGCCCCCGGGTCGTCGTCGTGCAGCACCACCGGGGCCGGACCGGCACCGGACGTCATCTCGGTCACTGAGCTCTCCCCTGTCCGTCCCGGGCGACCACGCGGGCCGCTCGTGCCGCGTACGCCACCACGTCGCCGTCGACCAGCCCTCGACCCCGACGCTCGTCGACGTGTCCGTTGACGGTCACCGCGCCCGACGCGACAGCGTCCTTGGCCTCCGCTCCGGAGTCGAGCAGGGACGCCAGTTTGAGGAACTGGCCCAGGGTCAGCTTGCTGCTCAGATCACACTCGACGTCGTGCACTGGTGGACCGACCCGCGGCGTCACCCGCGGGGTCCGTCCCCGTCCTGCGATATGGCGGCTCATACCGCCGAGCCTATCGGCCCCGCCCTCACGGGGCAGGACCGGTGGGCGGGGCCTGCTCCTCCGGCAGCACCACCCGGCCGCGCCGCGTCACCACGGCCAGGCCCATCCCGCCGGCGACGAGCACCGCGGCGGCCAGACCCAGTGCCACGGTCTGAACGCCGGAGATCCCCAGGGGGGACGAGTCCGACTCGTCCTCCGTCTCCGGTGAGTCCCCTTCCACCGGGAGGGGCGGGAGTTCGCTGAGGACGGGCAGATCCGTCACCTCGACCCGCGCGCCGGAGCCGGTCCCCTGTGCGGAGGCCACAGGACCGCCGGCCATGGCGAGCGACAGGCACAGCGCCGCGAGAAAGGCGACGACCAGAGGGATGAACACGGCACCGGACACGGCGGCAGGGCGACGGCGGACCATGTATGCCTTCCGTGACGACGGCCGGGGCGGCCTGAAGCGAGGTGCCTCACATCTTAGGTTCTATTAAGGCGAAACGATACCCCGCGGTGCGGCCACGACCGCGCGTCCCCTGGTCAGCGCTGTGCGACGTCCGTGGGTCGCACGGGCGACGGCAGCGCGGTCTCCCCCATCAGGAAGCGGTCGACCGAGGCCGCCGCGGCGCGCCCCTCGGCGATCGCCCACACGATCAGCGATTGGCCGCGCCCCATGTCGCCTGCGACGAACACCCCGTCGACGTTGGTCGCGTACTTCTCGTCCCGGTCCACATTCCCCCGGTCGCTGAAATCCACCCCGAGGTCGGAGCACAGCCCCGACTTCTGCGCCCCCGTGAACCCCATCGCCAGCAGGACGAGATCCGCCGGGTACTCGAAGTCGGTGCCGGGCACCGCCTCGAAACGCCCGTCGACCATCTTCACCTCGGACCCCTTGAGCGCGGTCACATGGCCGCCCTCACCGAGGAACTCGGCGGTCGAGACACTGTAGATCCGCTCGCCGTTCTCCTCGTGCGCCGACGCCGTCCGGAACATCAGCGGATAGACGGGCCAGGGGGTCGAGGCGGCACGGGTCGCGGGAGGCCTGGGCATGATCTCGAAGCTCTTGACCGACTTCGCGCCCTGGCGGGTGGCTGTTCCGAGGCAGTCGGCGCCGGTGTCGCCACCGCCGATGATGATCACATGCTTGTCCCGCGCGTGGATCTCGGGCAGACCGTCGGAGTCCACGACCGGATCACCGACGGCGGCCTTGTTGGCCAGCGGCAGGTAGTCCATCGCCTGGTGGATCCCGTCGAGCTCCCGTCCCGGGACCGGGAGGTCCCGGCGCATGGTCGCGCCGCCGCAGAGGACGACCGCGTCGAACTCCGCGCGCAGCTGCGAGGCGGTGATGTCCTTGCCCACGTTGACGCCGGGGCGGAAGACCGTGCCCTCCGCCTCCATCTGGGCGAGGCGACGGTCGATGATCTTCTTCTCCATCTTGAACTCGGGGATCCCGTAGCGCATGAGACCACCGATGCGGTCATCGCGCTCGAAGACCGTGACCGAGTGCCCGGCGCGGGTGAGCTGCTGTGCGGCCGCCAGCCCTGCGGGCCCGGACCCTACGATCGCCACCGACTGTCCGGTACGGAAGGAGGGGATCACCGGCTCCATGTCGCCGTCTTCCCACGCCTTCTCGGCGATCTCCACCTCGACCTGCTTGATCGTCACCGGTGGCTGGTTGATCCCCAGGACGCACGAACCCTCGCACGGGGCCGGACAGAGTCGACCCGTGAACTCGGGGAAGTTGTTGGTCGCGTGCAGACGGTCCACGGCCGCGTCCCACCGTCCCCGGTGCACGAGGTCGTTCCACTCCGGGATGATGTTGCCGAGCGGGCACCCCTGGTGGCAGAACGGGATGCCGCAGCTCATGCAGCGACTGGCCTGGGTCTTCAGGTCGTCTTCCGGGAGGGTCGTCGACTCGTAGACCTCCTTCCAGTCCATGATTCGCAGGTCCACCGGGCGGCGCGCGGGGAGCTCGCGTTCGGTGTGCTTGAGAAAGCCCTTGGGGTCAGCCATTTGCGGCCTCCATGATCGCCTCGTCCACGTTGCGTCCGTCCTTCTCCGCCTGCTCGATGGCGAGCAGCACGCGCTTGTAGTCGCGCGGCATGACCTTGGCGAAGTGATTCACGTTCTGCGCCCACCCGGACAGGATCTCCCGGGCGCGGGCCGAGTCGGTCTCGGCGGCGTGCTGCTCGACGATGCGGTGCAGGAACTCGACGTCCTCTGTCAGCAGCTGCTCGATCTCGACGAGTTCGTCGTTGAGGTTCGCGGGCAGCTGCCCGTCTGGGTCGTAGAAGTACGCGACACCGCCCGACATCCCGGCCGCCACGTTGCGACCGGTCGACCCGAGCACCACCACCTGACCGCCCGTCATGTACTCGCAGGCGTGGTCACCCACGCCCTCGACCACCGCGGTGACACCCGAGTTCCGGACGCAGAAGCGCTCGCCCACGATTCCCCGCAGGAAGATCTCGCCTCTGGTCGCCCCGTAGCAGATCACGTTTCCGGCGATGATGTTGTTCTCCGCCACGAAGTCCGGAGCCGCGTCCAGGGCGGGCCGGACCACGATCCGTCCCCCGGACAACCCCTTGCCCACGTAGTCGTTGGCGTCACCGAACACCCGCTGGGTCACGCCCGCGGCGAGGAACGCCCCGAAGGAGTTGCCCGCCGAACCGGTGAAGGTCAGGTCGATCGTCCCCTCGGGCAGGCCGGCCGCACCGTACGCCTTGGAGATCTCGTGACTGAGCATGGTGCCGACGGAGCGGTTGACGTTGCAGATCGGGTATCGACCGGTGGACGGACCGCTCGACGGGTCGGCGATCACCGACCGGAAGTCCTCGATGAGCGTGCGGTCGAGCACACCCTCCAACTTGTGGTCCTGCTGCTTGGTGCAGCGCAGGTCCTGGTGCATGAAGGGGGAGTCCGCCTGGGCGAAGACCGGCTCGAGGTCCAGCTTCGCGGCCCGCTTGTTGTGCGCGAACGCCCGGGACTTGTCCAGGCACTCGGAGCGTCCGATCGCCTCGTCGAGGGATCGGAAACCCAGCTCGGCCAGGTACTCGCGGACCTCCTGCGCGACGAACTCCATGAAGTTCACCACGTACTCGGCCTTGCCGTTGAACCGCTCACGCAGCACCGGGTTCTGGGTGGCCACACCCACAGGGCAGGTGTCGAGGTGGCAGACGCGCATCATGACGCATCCGGCCACGACGAGCGGGGCGGTGGCGAAACCGAACTCCTCGCCACCGAGCAGCGCGGCGACGATCACGTCGCGGCCCGTCTTGAGCTGCCCGTCCACCTGCACGACGATCCGGTCGCGTAGCCCGTTGACCAACAGCGTCTGCTGGGTCTCTGCGAGCCCCAGCTCCCACGGCCCACCCGCATGCTTGAGCGAGGTCAGCGGCGAGGCGCCCGTGCCACCGTCGTGGCCGGAGATCAGCACCACGTCGGCGTGGGTCTTGGACACGCCCGTCGCGACGGTCCCCACGCCCTGCTCGGCGACGAGCTTGACGTGGATCCGCGCCTCGGGATTGGCGTTCTTCAGGTCGTAGATGAGCTGCGCCAGGTCCTCGATCGAGTAGATGTCGTGGTGCGGCGGCGGCGAGATCAACCCGACGCCCGGCGTGGACCCACGGACCTCGGCCACCCAGGGATAGACCTTGCCCGGCGGGAGCTGTCCGCCCTCGCCCGGCTTGGCACCCTGGGCCATCTTGATCTGGATATCGGTGCAGTTGGCCAGGTAGTTGCTGGTCACGCCGAACCGGCCGGAGGCGACCTGCTTGATGGCGGACCGGCGCCAGTCCCCGTTGGGGTCGGGGGTGAACCTCGCGATCGACTCGCCGCCCTCTCCCGAGTTGGACCGGGCGTGCAGGCGGTTCATCGCGATCGCGAGGGTCTCGTGCGCCTCCGCGGAGATGGAACCGTAGCTCATCGCGCCGGTGGAGAACCGCTTGACGATCTCCGACACCGGCTCGACCTCGTCGATGGGCACCGGCGAGCGGTCGCTCCTGAGCTCGAACAGGCCGCGCAGGGTGGCCAGACGCTCCGACTGATCGTCGACGAGCGCGGTGTACTCCTTGAAGATCTCGTACCGGCCGGAGCGCGTGGAGTGCTGGAGCTTGAACACCGTGTCCGGGTTGAACAGGTGGTACTCGCCCTCGCGCCGCCACTGGTACTCGCCGCCGATCTCGAGCTCGCGGTGGGCCGCCTCCTCGGGACGCGGCAGGAACGCGAAGCGGTGCCGACGGGCCACGTCCTCGGCGATCTCGTCGAGGCCGATCCCGTCGATCGGGCTGATCGAGCCGGTGAAGTACTCGTCACACAGCTCCTGCGACAGTCCGGTGATGTCGAACAGCTGGGCGCCCGTGTAGGAGGCGAGCGTGGAGATACCCATCTTGGACATCACCTTGAGCACGCCCTTGGCGGCCGCCTTGCGGTAGTTGGCGCAGGCCTCGACCGTGTCGATACCGGTGAGGTCGCCCGTCTTGACGAGCTCGTCGATCGACTCGAAGGCCATGTACGGGTTGATGGCGTTGGCGCCGTAGCCGAACAGCACCGCCATGTGGTGCACCTCGCGGGCGTCACCCGACTCCACCACCAGGCCGACTCTCGTGCGGGTCTTCTCCCGGACCAGGTGGTGGTGCACCGCGGAGGTCAACAGCAGCGACGGGATGGGGGCGTTGCGCTCGTCGGACTCGCGGTCCGAGAGCACGATGATCGCGGCCCCGTCGTCGATCGCCTCCGAGACCTCGCGGCGGATGCGCTCCAGCGCGATCCGCAGGCCCCGGCCGCCGTGCGCGACGTTGTAGAGCCCGCGCACGGTCACCGCACGCAACCCCGGGTGGGTGTCCCCCGCCGCCAGCAGTGAGGCGAGCTCGGCGTTGCCCAGGATCGGGTTGTCGAGCCTGATCTGGCGGCACGAGTCCGGACCGGGGTTGATGAGGTCGCCCTCGGGCCCGAGCGTCACCCCGTAGCTGGTGACGAGCTCCTCGCGGATGGCGTCGAGCGGCGGGTTGGTGACCTGGGCGAACCGCTGGGCGAAGTAGTCGAACAGCATGCGGGCCCGCTGCGAGAGCACCGGCAGCGGGGTGTCGGTGCCCATCGACCCGGTCGCCTCGGCCCCGACCCGGGCCATCGGGGACACCAGGATGCGCAGTTCCTCCTCGGTGTAGCCGAAGACCCGCTGCCGCAGCACCACGCGTTCGTGGCTCATGATCTCCTGGTTGACCTGGGGGAGGTCGCCGAGGCGGATCATGCCGTCGTCGAGCCACTGCTGGTACGGGTGTTCCGCGGCCAGCTGCGCCTTGATCTCCTGGTCGTCGATGATCCGCCCCGCGGCGGTGTCGACCAGGAACATGCGACCGGGGCGCAGGCGGGTCTTGGTGACGACCTTGTCCTGCGGGATGTCCAGGACGCCGACCTCCGAGGCCATGACGACGAGGCCGTCGTCGGTGACCCAGATCCGGGAGGGGCGAAGCCCGTTGCGGTCGAGGACCGCTCCGATGACGGTGCCGTCGGTGAAGGTGATCGACGCCGGACCGTCCCAGGCCTCCATGAGCGAGGCGTGGTACTCGTAGAACGCCCGCTTGGCCGGATCCATGGTCTCGTGACGCTCCCAGGCCTCGGGGACCATCATCATCACGGCGTGCGGGAGAGTGCGGCCGGCCAGCGTCAGCAACTCGAGTGCCTCGTCGAACCGCGCGGTGTCGGACCCACCCGGGGTGCAGACGGGCAGCGCTGCCGACAGGTCCTCGATGTGCTCGCTCGACATGAGCGACTCCCGGGCCCGCATCCAGTTCTCGTTGCCGCGAGCGGTGTTGATCTCTCCGTTGTGTGCGACGTAGCGGAACGGGTGCGCGAGCGGCCAGGCCGGGAAGGTGTTGGTGGAGAACCGGGAGTGCACGATTCCCAGGGCGGACTCGACGCGCTCGTCCTGAAGATCGAGGTAGAAGTCCGGGAGCTGCTTCTCCGTCAGCATTCCCTTGTAGACGAACGTGCGGGGGCTCAGGGACGGGAAGTACACGGTCTCGGAGCCCAGGTCGCCCTTGCCGGGCCCCTTGGATCCGAGTTCGTGCTCGCACCGCTTGCGGACCACGAAGCACTTGCGCTCCAGCGCGAGCTCGGTGAGCAGGGCCCCGTCGGCACCCGCGGCCTTGACGAAGATCTGGTGGATGGTGGGCTGCGCGTCGCGGGAGATCGCCCCGACCGTCGAGTCGTCCACCGGGACCTCGCGCCATCCGATGACGGTGACCCCCTGCTCCGCGGCGATCCGCTCCACCAACCGCATGGCGTCCATCGCGAGCATCCGGGACTGGGGGAGGAAACACAGGCCGGTCGCGTACGCACCGGCCTCGGGCAGCTCCAGGTTCTGCTCCGCCCGCATCACCTCGCGGAAGAACCGGTCCGGCACCTGGATCATCAGGCCCGTGCCGTCACCGGTGTTGGCCTCGGCTCCCACCGCACCCCGGTGTTCGAGGTTCACGAGCGCGGCGATCGCCTTCTCGACGATGTCCCGGGACTGGCGTCCGTACATGTCCACGACGAACGCGACACCACAGGAATCGTGTTCATATTCAGGGCGGTACAAGCCTTTGGGGCCGGGAGTCGTCATAATCTGCTCGCCTTCGTTTGTCGACGGGCGGACTCCGTGGTGGCTGGAGCACCCGCACTCAGATCACCGTGGTGCTCTGGCCCGCAAATAATATGGGGAAAAGGGGTTAGCCGCACAATTCGGTTTCGTCAATCAACGCCGACTGACGTGGGACACGGATTCCACCCTGTGAGATTTCTCTCAGGTCGCACGTGCAACCGGCGCCGAAACGGCGACCGCCCCGCTCCGAGTGGTCCACTCGGAGCGGGGCGGAACGCGCCTCGGTTCGCCGATCGCGTGTCAGGTCACCGGATGAAGGGCAGCGGAGGCAGGGTGACACCGTCCGGCAGCACCACCTCGTAGTCTCCGAGCGATCCCGTGGTGACGATCGCCGCGTTCGCGGCCACCGCGACGCCCCCCGCGGCACCCGGTTCTCCCCCGCGACCGTTGGGGGTTGTCGGCCCGGGGGCCGGCGGCGCCTCGGGAACGGCGACCGGGGCGGGCGGCGCCATGGGCATCCCGGGCAGTGGTGGCAGGACCAGCCCGAGGTCCATGACCGACTGCCCGATCATCGGGGCGGCGGCGATCGAACCACCGACGAGGACCACCGGCAGCAGGATCGGCAGTGACCCGACCGCGGAACCGACCGTCGAACCCAACGGGGCCAGGGATGCGGTCAGGGAACCGACCGGGGCGAGCGACCCCTCGACGGAACCCGGTTCCAATGAACCCGTCGGGAGAGAACCCTCCACCGAGCCTTCGTCGAGCGAGCCGGGCTCCAGCGACCCGGGTTCCAACGACCCCTCGAGGGAGCCCTCCAGCGACCCGGCCTCGGAGCCCACCGACAGCGGCGCCAGTGAGGCGGGATCGAGCGACCCCGGCTCCAGCGAGCCCTCGAGCGAACCCTCATCGGACCCCGCGGACAGCGGCGCGAGCGAGGCCGGATCGAGCGACCCCTCGCCCCCCTCCGAACCGAGCGCGAGGAGCACGGTCACCGCCACGAGCGAACCGGCCTGGACGGATCCCGGCTCGAGAGATCCCTCCTCCGAACCCGCGGACAGCGGCTCCAACGAACCGGGTTCCAGCGATCCTGGCTCCAGTGAGCCAGGCTCC
>NZ_JAALDW010000504.1:0-3679 GCF_014145055.1 Dietzia sp. DQ11-38-2 | reverse complement strand
GCGCGAGCGAGGCCGGATCGAGGGAGCCCGGCTCAAGGGAGCCTTCCAACGAACCCTGCCCCAGCGAGCCGGGGTCGAGGGAGCCGGGCTCGAGGGAACCCTCGAGGGACCCTTCTTCACCGGATCCCGCCGACCCGAGCAACAACTCGAGATTCAGTCCCAGTCCGAGGTCGAGCGACCCCTCCTGAGCACCTGCGACCGCCGGGGACCCGGATGCCGCGAGAAGGGCCGCGCCGGCAACGGCCGCCGCACGAATGTGTAGTGCACGTTTCGATGACATCTTCGGTCCTCTGTTCGGTCGGTGTCTCCACGCGGGATGGCTAGCACCAATCCCCCTGCCTCATACCCACATCGTGGAAACTCAGGATAGTGTTACCTTCATCACAGTTCCACCGGTGCGGGCGCGGCATTCTCCTCGCGGTCGTCGGCCAGGCACCCGGCACCGCCTAGGCTCGGCGCGTGACCACCCCGCCCGACACCCCGTCGCCCCGGATTCGACCGCTGCGCCGGATGGCGGACGGGACCGTCAAGCAGACGAACCCCTTCACCGGCACCGAGGTGTGGACGGTCCCGGGCCGCGGTAACCGCCCCGTCGACCATCACCCCGGCGAGGTCCGCCCGGTGGACCCGGTCGCCCCGGAGGCTCACTGCGCGTTCTGCGTGTCCCGACTTCGCGAGACCACCCCGGAGAAGTCGCGCCTGGTACGCGACGGCAGCACGTGGAGGACCCTCGACCGGGTCGCCCCGGACCAACTCGACCTGACGACGCCCGAGTTCAGGCTCTTCGGGAACCTCTTCGAGATCGTCTCGCTCGACTACTGGAAAGCGGTCCACGGCTATCGGATCCCGGCCGGAGCCTCCGCGCATCAGTCCGCCTACCTCGAGACCGAGGCCGGTGTCGAACACGTCCGTTCGCTGCTCCGGACCCGGATCGCGGCAGCACAGGGGGATCCGTCCATCGTCGATGCCATGGATACCGCGGAACTGGCCGCGCGCTCGGAGAGCTTCTTCGGCGGCTGCCACGATGTCGTGGTGGCCCGCCGCCACCTCGTCGAGGGCGCCGCCACCACCGGGGGGCATGCCTCCTCGGGATCCCTCGACCCGGCCGAACACCAGCACTTCATCGCGTTCACCGTCCGCGCCATGCGGAACCTGTACCGCGACAACCCCCACGCCCGATACGTGTCGGTGTTCCAGAACTGGCTGCAGCCGGCGGGCGCGTCGTTCGCCCATCTGCACAAGCAGCTCGTGGCGATCGACGAGATCCCGGCGAAGACCGTTCGCGAGGTGGCCGCCCTGGAGAGCGAACCGGACCTCTACGACACCCTCGGGATCGGTCTCGCGGTCTCGGAGGGACTGGTGGTGGCGGCCAACGAGCACGCCGTGGCGGTGGTCGGGGTGGGGCACCGGTATCCCGCCCTCGTCGTCTACTCGCGGTCGGCGGCGAGCGATCCGTGGGAACACTCGCCGGAGGAACTCCGCGGGGTCTCCGATCTGCTGCACGCCTGCCACGCCGCCACGGGCCCTCTGGTGCCGACAAATGAGGAGTGGCACACCCGACCTCCCGGCGTCGCCGCCCCGATGCCGTGGCGGATCGTGCTCAAGTGGCGGATCTCCACCCCGGCCGGGTTCGAGGGGGCGACCGGGATCCACGTCAACACCATCGACCCGTGGGCCCTGCGTGATCGGGCCGCGCCGCGGCTGGAGCAGTTGCGCGCGTCGGGTCTGATCGCCGACATGGCGCTCGGGGCCGAGTGCGGGGACGTGAAGGGGACGAGGCCCCTCGGGTGAGACCGAACCAGGGCGCCGTCGGCCGGGAACGGGGGCCGTCGACTAGATCGCGCGACGCGCCCGGCCCCGGGGGAGCCTGGCCGCGGTGGCCTCTCGGATGCCCGGCACGGAGGCCGGGATGACGACGGGGCCGGAGAGCGCCGGGTCGAGCAGCATCGCGGTCGGCGTCTCCTCCGAGCCCATGTTGATGCTGCGGCAGAGCTCGTAGGCGTCCTCGTCCCGCCAGATGTTCACCCAGTGCACCTCAAGGCCCTCCCGCGCGGCGCGCCGCCGCAGTGCGGAGGAGTACGGACACCCGGGGCGCCACAGGACCACCACGGCGTGCTCGGTGCAGGCGCTGCGCACCGACTGAAGGGGCTCGTGACCGGTCATCCTGAGCGGAGAGTTCCACAGTGCCACCACGGTGGTGAGGGCCAACACCAGCAGCGCCGGTGCGGCTCCGTGACCGAAACCCACGATGATCCACGCGAGCGCACACCCGACTGCCACGACGGCCACAGGGCCGAACCAGTGGCCGGGGACGATCTCGCGCCCCGCTCGTGCGAAGGGGTGTGTCACGCGCACGACCATACGCGTCCGCGTTCCGGGTTCGCCCGCGCATTGACCGAATTGTGATGCGTCCACGATCGGCTCTCCGGTCGTCGCGGGTGGCGGTAGCGTCGGTGCCATGACGGACTCACGCCCGCCGACCCGCACCCCGCAGACCCGCACCCGAAAGGTCCGCGACCTCACCGGGCCGGGTATCACCACGGCGTTCGGGATGGAGGGCACCGATCTGGGGATCACGGCCCGGACACCCTCCGGGCGCCTGCTCGCCGTGTTCGGCGACACCTTCGCGGGGGCGGGGGTGGGTGCCCCCCACGTGGGTCGGCCCCACCCCGGGATCGCGCAGTGCACTCCCACCACCGACGAGCGGCCCGGGCCGGGGAATCCGGACTGGAGATCCCCCGTCGGCCTGTTCGCGGACGACATCGATGCGTCCGGTGGCCTGGTGTGGACGGGTGCGGCCGGCCCCGGCCCACCGGACTACGCGGGTCAGCTCGTCGACTACGTCCACGGGCGCGGCTGCTCCACGGTCCTGCCCGGTGATGTCCTCACCCTCGGTGACACCATGTATCTCCAGGTGATGGTCAACGAGGGTCTCGGGACGGTCACGCGGACCGAGATCCACCGCTCCGTCGACGACGGCGACACCTGGGAGCCGACCGGCGTCACGTTCTCCCCCCTGCTCGAGGGCGGGCACCGTCAGCTGTGGACCTGGGAGTCGGGCGGGGACGGATTCGTCTACGTGCTGTCGACCGGTTTCCAGCGGGACAAGGGGGTCATCCTGATGCGGGTCCGCGAGGAGGACCTGGCCGACCCCGGCGTCAACGGATGGCAGTCGTGGGGTTTCCGAGACGGGGCATGGGGCTGGGGCAACCCCACCACCATCGTGCTGCCGGGCCGTATCGGCGAGATGTACCTGCGGCGGTGCGAGGACTTCTGGACCCTGACCTACTTCGACGCGGAGCACTACCGGATCGACTGCCTCACTTTCGCGCACATCGGAGTGGACCTCCTGGACCGCTCGGTGACCGCCCACACGACGCTCCTGCACGGGTGTGCCTGGGGCGACGAATCCGACGGATCCGATCCGACCGCCGGCCCGGCGCGGGTCGCCCAGCTCTACTGCGGTTGCCCCGTCCCCGGGTCCACTCCGGAGGAGTGGCACCTCGTGGTGAGCCAGTGGAACACCCACGACTCGGCCGCGGGCCCCGCCGGTTGGCCGTACCGATCGATGCAGTTCGTGGGCTCCATCCCCCGACCGCCGGGGGCGTCCGGGCCGGGGTGACCCGCCGCCGGCGGGTGCGACCAGCCCGCTAGGCCCAGGGCAGGGGGCCCAGGTTCC
>NZ_JAALDW010000503.1:0-19636 GCF_014145055.1 Dietzia sp. DQ11-38-2 | reverse complement strand
CCCGCCGCCGTCGTCGGCGCCGGCGCCGCGCACGCGGCCGTCGGCGCTCTGACCCGGATGGGCGTTCGATGAGCCACGGCACCGATCCTGTCCTCATCGTCGGCGCCGGACCGAGCGGACTCACCGCGGCGGCGCTGCTGGCCGACCTCGGGGTGCCGTCGATGCTCCTCGAGCGGTGGGAGGGCATCTTCCCGCAGCCGCGTGCGGTGCACCTCGACGACGAGGTGTACCGGATCATCGCCCGACTCGGGCTCGCCCCGGAGTTCGCGGAGATCTCCCGCCCCGCCCTGGGCCTGCGTCTGGTCACGTCCTCGTTGCGGGTCATCGCCGAGTTCCCCCGCGACCCGGGCGTGGGTCCGAACGGATTCCCGGCGGCGTCCATGTTCGACCAGCCGCGGCTCGAGGCGCTCCTCCGCACCGCCGTGGCCCGGCGCGCGAACCTCATCACCCTGCGTTCCGGTGTCGAGGTGACCGGAATCGATCAGTCCGATACAGGTGTCGCGGCCTCGGCGACCGATCGTGACACGGGTGAGCCGATCACGTTCCGGGGCAGCTACCTGCTCGGTTGCGACGGCGCCGGCAGCATCACCCGCGCGTCGATCTCAGCCGGGTGGCGCGACCTCGGATTCAGCCAGCGGTGGCTCGTCATCGATGTCGAGACGTCGGCCGATCTACGCCAGTGGGACGGGGTGGCGCAGGTGTGCGACACCCACAGAGCGGCCACCTACATGCGCATCGGCGAGACCCGCTACCGGTGGGAGTTCCAGCTGCTCGAGCACGAATCCGTCGAGGACTACCGCGACCTCGACGCGGTGGTGCCGTTGCTGCGGCCCTGGCTCACAGGCGTAGAGGCCGCAGACCTCGAGTTGGTCCGTTCAGCTGAGTACACCTTCCAGGCCCGCGTAGCCCGGAGATGGCGTGACCGCCGCGTCTTCCTTCTCGGCGACGCCGCGCATCTGACGCCACCGTTCATCGGCCAGGGAATGGGAGCGGGCCTGCGTGACGCCGCGAACCTCGCCTGGAAGCTCGCCGCCGTCCTGAAGGACGGAGCGTCGTCGTCGACCCTCGACTCCTATGAGCAGGAACGCATCCCGCACTGCACCGGACTCATCCGTCTCGCGATGGCCACTGGCGCCGCGATGACCGGCGGCGGTCACGGAGGTGATGTCCTTCGCCGCACGATCGCGCCCGTCCTCGCCGCGGTTCCGCGTCTGGCGAGAAGACTGACCGACAGTACGACTCCTGCCCTCCGGCCGTCCTACTACGTCAGGCGCGGGGCGCTGGGCTCCGTCGCTCCCCCGCGGATATCGGCCCCGAGCGCCTCTGGCCTGGCCGGCCACCTCGTGCCCAACGCCGTGGTGTCCGACGACGGAGGTCGCCTCGACGACCACACGACCGGTTTCCGGGTCCTCACCGTGGACACCCCCACCCCCGAGCAGGACTTCGAGATCACACGCCGGGGCGGGACCACCGTCGCCGTCGCGCTCGACAGTCCCCTCGGAGAGTGGTTGCGCGCCCACCGCGCCCGAGCAGCGGTCGTGCGCCCCGACGCGACGGTGATGGCGGCGGGACGCTCGATCGCGGAGGTGTACACGCTGCTCCCCGCGGCGGGGTCACAGCCTCGTGGTTGCGACGCTGCTTCCCGGGGTGCTCTGGCGGGCGGGGCCACCTGAGCCCTGGGACACCCGCCCGTGACGGTGGGCCTGCCGCTGACCGTCGTCAGGCTCTGGCCTCCCGGTCCGACGCGGCAGACCTCCCCTCGAGGAGCCGTCTCACGTGCGCCCCGACCTCCGCCGCCACCTCGGCCGCCGGTTGATCGCGCCCCGATCGAACCCATTCCGTGAGGTGCACCTGCACACTCGCGATCGTGAGGCCGGCAAGCACTCGGGCACCACCAGCGGCACTGTCCGGGGACACCATTGATGCGAGATCCGCGAGCGCCTCGAACCCCATCTCCCACGCCGCCTGCTGATTCCCACGTCCGACTCCGGCGGCGTGAGCAGTCGCCCAGCTGAATCCTTCGTTGATGTGCAGATCCAGGAAACCGGGGTGCTCCGCGAAGAACGTGGCCACCGTGACCGCGGCGGCGACGAACTGCTCGACCGGCGAGTCGAGCCCGTCGATCGCTGACGTCGCCGATTCGACGAGCTCCGTCATGCGCACTGAGTTGAGCTCGTCCCAGATCTCATCCTTTCCGTCGAACGAGGCATAGACAGTGGCGAGGGAGACCTCCGCCGCCCGGGCGATGTCACTCATCTTGGTGTTGGCGAAGCCGACTTCCGCGAACCGCATCTCGGACGCGGCCATGATCTGCTGGCGATACATCTCTCGTCGGGCCTTGCGCAGGCTTCCGGACCCGGTCGGCGCGCGGTCAAGCGTCATTCCACTTCTCCATCCCTCGGTCTGACTCACTGCAAGCTGTTGCCACCGACTGTACCTACTGTTATGTTTTCCAGAATCGTGATTCTGGTAGGAGTATCCAGAATTACCAATTGCGGAAAGCGGAGGAATCGAACGTGACCACCAGAGCAGCGAACACTCAAGATCTGTCGCACGACTTCGGGCGCCCTTGGGGCACACGCCGCAAGGACATCTACATCTGGACCACGGTCGCAGCCCTCGTGATCTGTGTCGTGCCCTTCGCGGGAGTAGTCCTGCACTGGTGGGATGCGGAGCCAGCCGGCTTCATCGCGGCCGCGCTGATCTGCGGCCCGATCATCATCCCGATGGTGGTGGCGTGGTGGGACGATCCCGGCGAGACCAGGACCATGCTCGAGCGTTTCAACGAGTTCATGATCGTGTGGATCCCGATCACCGCGTCAAGTCAGGTCCTCTGGGAGATCACCTGGCTGATCGGAGACCTCCTCGGCCATATGAACCTCACCGCCGAGGACCGGTGGGGCTGGTTCTGGTACTTCTACGGAGCCGCCGACACCCGATACCTGATCAGCGACGCCGGCCTCTTCGGCATGGAGACCGTGGCGGCCATCGGCGGATGCATCCTGCTCTACAACTGGCTGCCGCTGCTGCGCACGAAGGACGATGACCGTCGACGCATCCGGATCCTGTGGTGGTGCTATTTCGCCTTCGCGATGATGACCGCGGTCATCATCATCTACTACGTCGCGGAAGCCCGGGACAGCTTCGCCAACATCGAACAGGGTTTCTGGGGCTTCGCCCTGAAGTTCGTCTTCATGAACATCCCCTGGATGGTGGCCCCCGTCGTCTCAATGCTGTTCATCCCCAAGATGATGGCAGTGCTGTACCAGCGCGTGTACACGGGATGGAGCCGCTTTCCGCAGCCGACCTCGTCGGACCCCGGGGCCCGCCAACCCAGTGCAGACGTCCATTGACATGGCCGGATTCGACGAATTGCCACACACCAGGGTCGGTGACCCCGGAGCGTGACACTCATATCCCGGAGGAGGTCCGGGCCCCAGAGCCCGGCGACTCGTGATCGTGCGGTGACGGAAGGCACCTCCCGCTCGACACGGTGCCGGCGTCTTTCCCATCGACGGTGGCCGCGACCTCAGCGGCCGGGCGGGACCTCAGAAGTACTGGGCGCCGCCGTCGATACTGATGTGCTCGGCGGTGATGAACTTCGACTCGTCCGAGGCGAGGAATGCCACGACGTTCGAGATCTCCTCGGGCTCGGCGTAGGTCTGCTCGAGGAATGTCGTGCCCATCAGGTTGAGCGGAGGGTTGGTCTCGCCCACGGCTTCCAGTTGGCTCACCATGCCCCCGCCGCCCATCGGGGTAGCCACCCCACCCGGGTGGATGCTGTTGACCCGTACGTTCTTGGGTCCGAGCTCCGCGGCGAAGGCGCGGGTCATGCCGACCAGGGCGTGCTTGGACGTGGTGTAGTGCACCATGAACGGCTGAATCTTCTTGCCCGCGTACGAGCTGGTGAGGATGACGGACCCGCCGCCTGCGGCGATCACGTGGTGGGCGGTGGCCATGATGGTGTTCCACACGCCGGTGGTGTTGATCTCGAGCGTCACCCCGAATGTCTCAGGGGTGATCGAATCCCACGCCTGCGGGATGCAGATGCCCGCGTTGGCCACCACCACATCCAGTCGTCCGAGTTCCGCCACGCCGTCGTCGACGATCCTCTTCATGCCGTCGAGATCGCGCACATCGCCGACCGACAGCAGCGCCCGGCGCCCCTGCGCCTCGACCAGACGGCGGGTCTCCTCGAGATCCTGCGGGGTGGCCTCGTCGTACGGGATCGCGTCGATGATCGGACCCGCGATATCCAGGCCGATGATGTCGGCGCCCTCTGAGGCGAGCCGAACCGCGTGCGTCCTGCCCTGGCCCCGAGCCACCCCGGTGATGAACGCGACCTTGCCCTCGAGACGTCCCGTCATGATCAGACTCCCTGTGTCGGTGTAACCCCACGGTATCCGCGACTATGCGCGCGGGTGGCGATTCGCCGTTCCGGCATGCGTGCGCGTGGGAATCACGGCGACCGTCGTCACACGGTTATCCGGAGCGAACGTAGCCGTCGGACCAACATGCTCGGTTGCCACGATGCGGTGTCCGTGTGGATGTGGAGGTCTGGCGCATGGTCGAGAAGCAGGTCGAGCGCCGCCCGGGATTCGAGGCGGGCGAGCGCGGCTCCCACGCAGAAGTGGATGCCGCGGCCGAAGCTCAGGTGCGAGGCGTCGTCGCGGGTGGGGTCGAAACGGTCGGGTTCGGCGAAGTGGTTCGGGTCACGGTTGGCGCTGCCCCACAGGAGGAACAGGTGTGCGCCCGCCCTTATCGTGACCCCTCCGAGCTCGGTGTCCCTGACCACGTGTCGGTAGTGGCCCACGAAGGGTGCGTCCAGGCGGAGAACCTCCTCGGTGAACGCGTCGCGCGAGGCAGGGTCGGACCTCAGACGCTCGAGATGTTCAGGGTGCTGTCCGAGGCGCGAGGCCAGTGACCCCAGGTGGCCTACGGTCGATTCGATTCCCGCCACGATGAGCTGGAGCAGGACCTGGATCGCGACGTCGTGCGGGAGGCTGCCGTCCTCGACCAGGCGCGCGAGGTCGCCGATCACCGCGCCGGGGCGAGCGCCGCGCGCCCGATGCAGTTCGTCATCGAGGAATGCCATGAACTGCCCCACGACGCCGACCGCCGAGTCGAGCTCTTCCCGGGCCACCACCCCGTCGAGGATCGCGGTGCTCGCGAACGCCCAGTCCAGTAGGTCATCGCTGAGTTCCTGACGGACTCCGATGAGTTCGGCGATGACCGCCGCCGGAAGTCGTTCGGCGACGTCGCTCACCCAATCGATGCCGTTGTCGTAGCGCTGGGTCCACAGCCGACGGAGGGTGGAGGTGACAAAAGGGGCCCACGAACGAAGCGTCCGTGGGGTCAAAGACGGCAGAACGAGCGTGCGGTGGATCCGGTGCACCTCACCGTCCGCGGTGGCCAGGGCGTGCACCGGAGATCCCAACTCGGCGACGGGAAACTCGGAGATTCCTCCGGACTCGTCGATCACCATCGTGGCGGTGAGGTTGGACGAGAAGTCCTCGGCCCGGGCCGCGACCTCGGCGACCAGGTCCCACGATCGCACCACGTGAAAACTCGACCCACCCAGGCGCTCGATGGCCGGCCCGGGGTGCCCCGGCCGAAGCGATGGCGGCACTTCTCGCGTCGTGGTCATAGCCGACAGAGTGGCGCAGGAAACGCCGCGTGGTCGAGGCCCTGACCGAGATCGGAGACACCCGCGCACGCCGAGGTCCGTGGTCCGTCTCATCCCCGGCCCCCTGCCGGGAGAAAGCCGAAACAGTCGCACGAATCTGTCTCACACTGAGATATGGCTACTGATTGGTTGCTCGACGACTCACGGGACCGGGCTGCACGTGACCGCCTCATAGCGGTTGCCGCGGAACTCATCGCGGAGGCGGGGATCGACAGGTTCGACGTCACGGAACTCGCGCGGCGCGCGCACTGCTCGAGGGCGACGGTGTATCGACACGTCGGCGGACGCACTGTGATCATCGAGGAGGTCCTCCGCCGCGCCTCCGGCTCCATCGTTGCTGCTGTGGAGGACCACGTCAGAGGCCTCACGGGGCGCCGCCGTGCCATCACCGCGTTGACCGTGGCTCTGGCTGCCGCTCGCCACGACCGAATCGCCTCGCAGTTCCTGCCCGCTGTCGGCAGAAGCGCAGAGTTTCACGCACTGTTGGAGTCGACCACGGTGATCACGACGGCGATTGACCTGATCGGCCTCGGCTCCCCCGACAGCGGACGCGCACAGCTGGCGGTCCGGGTCTTCCTCACGCTCCTGCTGTGGCCACCCGGTTCTGGCGAAGAGCGCCAGATCGACCTCCTCGCGGACCTCGTCTCGGGAACGGCCCCGGAGCGGGCTGACGGGGCCGTGACCGGGTGATACGCGCTCGTCGGCCCACCGGGAGCCGAGGGTGACCTCCTCTCCATCAGGTGGTCATCTGCCGGTTCAGAGCCAGTCGTTGCCCCCGAGTCCGAGCTCGGACACGTCCAGCCCGGGGGTCAGGCCCGTGTGGGGTGCGAGCCCGTGCTTCTCCAGGACTGCGCGGATCGTCTCGGCCGCGTCGACGTTGAGGGGGCTCGACACCCACATGCCGTAGGGGAGGTTGACGAAGCGGTTCTCGCGTACGGCTTTGAGACCACGGCTGGCGGGGTGAGCCTTGAGCGCGGCGATCTTGTCCTCCACGGTCTGCTCGCCGTACTCGACGAACGCGATCACATCCGGATCCTCGGCAGCGAGGCGTTCCCAGCTGATGCTGGTCCAGGTGTCGGCGACGTCCTCGGTGGCATTTCGCGCCCCCGCCGCGTCGATGATCCCCTGTGGACCGCCGAACGAGCCGGACGACAGGATGGTGTCACTCGTGCTGTCGACCAGGAACACCGTCGGTGCGTCCTGCGGGGCGGGAAGGGCGCGAAGAGCATCCACCCGCTCGGCCACCTCGTCCGCGGCTGCTGCGCCCGCGTCGGCGTTCCCGGTGATGATGCCGATGTTGCGGAGGTCGGTGTCGAGCGCGTCCCACGGGTCCATGGTCCCGCGCTGGGCTTCGCCCTCGGTCTGGCGGCACGCCTCCGTGAGCTGATAGACCCCGATATCGTGTCCGGCGAGGATCTCCGGGGTCAGTCCTCGTGACTCGGAGAACCCGTAGTTCCACCCGGCGAAGACGACGTCGGGTTGCGCCGCGACCACGTTCTCCAGGGTCGGACCCTGTTCGGTGACCTCGTTGAGTCCATCGATCTGGTCGCCGTACGCCAACCGCAGCAGGTCCTCGTCCTTGGACGCCGCGGCCACCGCGGTGATCTGGTCGCGGGCACCGGCGGCCAGCGCGATCGAGATGATGCCCGGGTCATACGCGAACAGTTCGTCCACCGTCTCGGGGTAGGTGACCTCTTCCCCGCAGTTGACCACGGTGACCTCGCCCCCGGGACCGCCGCCGCCGGGTGCGGCGGCGTCGGGTGCGGCGGCGTCGGAACCGCAGGCGGAGAGGAGCGCCAGCGTCACCGCCAGGACGGGTCCTGCGGTGATGATCGGACGTGTCATGGGTAGGTCCTGCCTTCTGTAGTGGTGGCGACCGCGTCTCCGAGGAGGAGGTGGGGTCGGCCGGTGCGGGGGTGGGCGACGATGTAGCCGTGGACGCCGAAGACCTCGTCGAGGAGCTCGGCGGTGAATGTCTCGACGGGCGGCCCGTACGCGACGATGCCGCCGTCATCGACGACGGCGACCGCATCGAAGTACCGCAGGACCAGGTCGAGGTCGTGGATGGCGGCCACGACGGTGGAACGCAGCGTCTCGAGCGCGTCCATCAATCGCAGCCGCCAGGCGGCGTCGAGGTGGTTGGTGGGTTCGTCGAGCATGAGCATCGGGGTGCGCTGGGCCAGAGTCCGCGCGAGCACCACCCGGTGGCGTTCACCGCCGGAGAGTCTCGTACAGGACTGGTCGCCACGCCCGGCCAGGCCCACCGTCCGCAGCGCCTGCTCGACGATGTCCTGCTCGCCTTCCTCCCCCAACGCCCATGGCGTGCGATGCGGAGTCCGTCCGAGGGCCACGGCCTCCGACAGGGTGAGTTCAGCCGAGGGCGCCTCCTCCTGACCCTGAACCGCGATCAGCCGTGCCCGCTGCCGGGACCGCATCCTGTGCACGTCGACCCCGTCCACGGTCACCGAACCCGAGACCGGGGCGTCCAGACCCGCCAGCACCCTGAGCAGTGTCGATTTTCCCGCGCCGTTCGGACCGACCAGCGCGAGCCGCGATCCGGACGGCACCTCGAGATGAACGCCGGAGACGACGATCCGCCTGCCCCTCGCACAGGACAAGTCGTCCGCGACCAGGCGCACGGCGCCCGCCCCCGTCACGAGGCGCTCCCGAACGTGTAGGCGCGGCGTCCCATGAGCAGCAGGAAGATCGGCGCACCGATGATCCCTGTGACGATTCCGAGCGGCATCTCCTGGGGGGCGGCGATCACCCGGGATACTACGTCCACCCACACCAGGAACAGTGCTCCCCCAGCCGCAGCGACGGGCAGCATCGCGCGATGCGTGGCACCCACGACGAGGCGGGCGGCGTGGGGGATGATCAAACCCACGAATCCGACGCCCCCGGCCACGGCCACGAGAACCCCCACCAGCAGGCCCTGCGCGACGAACAGCCCGATCCGGAGCGCGCGCACCGGCACCCCGAGCGAGGCCGCCGTGTCGGACCCGGTCGCGTACGCGTCGAGCCACGAGTGCAGGAGCAGCCCGCTCACCAGAGCCACCGCGACGACTCCGGCCGCGAGGGGCACCTTGGACCACGTCGCCCCGGCGACGCTGCCGAGCATCCAGTGCATGACCGTCTCGGCCGCCCGCGAGTCTGTGGCCACGAAGACCATGAACGACGACACCGCGGTGAACGCCGCCGACAACACGACTCCGGCGAGAATCAGCCGCAGCGCGGTGAGCCCACCCGTGGCGCTCGCGACCGCATAGACGAGCACGGTCGCTCCCAACGCGCCGAGCAACGCCCCCCCGGACAGCGCCCACACGCCGAGACCGCCGAAGACGCCGAGCGTGATCACCGCGGTGGCACCCACCGCGGCCCCCGCCGATACCCCGAGGAGGTACGGGTCGGCCAGGGGATTGCGTACGAGGGTCTGCATCGCAGCTCCGGCGAGCGCGAGACCCGCACCCACCACCGCGGCGAGCACCGACCGGGGAAGCCGCAGGTCGAGGATGATGATGGAGTGCGCACGCTCGGCCTCGCCGCCGGTGATCGCCGCCCATACCGTCCGCCACACGTCGCCGACCGGGATGTGCTCGGCACCGAAGGCGACCGAGCTGACCACGCTGATGGCCGTCAGGGCGGTGAGCACGATCGCCAGTGGGACAGGCGGGAGCCTGCGGGCTGTACGGAACGAGGCCGAGCCCGCGTCGGTGACAGGCCGCGACCGACGGCTCGGACGAACGCCCACCCCGAGGCCCGTCATCGGGTGCTCTTCCCTGGGACGCCTCCACGGTCCCGCCGCAACTGTTGCTCTTGCCGGTGCCGTTGCCGCGAACGCCGCTGCGCCTCGGGGACCCGGGGACACGAGTCACACTCGGACCTCTGCGCTCCCAACCGGATGAGACAGCACGAATGCCGGTCGTGCACCAACGCGGGCGTGCCACCCAAGCGGATCATCGTCACCAGCGGTCGATCGGAGAACGCGCCGGTGACGACGTCGGCGTCCGTCTCGACCGCGCGTCGCCGTGGACCCCCCACGGTCCGGTATGCGGCCCCGAATGCGCCAGCGCACGAGGCCGCGATTCCCCCGAGAGCGGCCCTGCGTGTGACGGTGCCGGCGTCCACGCACGCATCCACCAGGGGATCGACGTGACTCCGGATGCTGTCGACCAGTGCGCCGGGGTCCTGCTCGCGACCGAGAACCGGAGTGTCGGGCAGCGACACCTGGAGTGTCGCGCCGGCGCGGTCGATCAGTGCCCACCAGCGGCCCTGGCCCGGATGCAGGAGTGTCCCGTCCGCACACCACGCCGCCACCATGAGGCCGAGAGCCCGGCCGGCGTAGTGCTGGAGCGAGCACAGTAGCCCGGGCGCCGCGTGCGGGGTCCCCAGACTGTGGGAGTATCGCCGACCGAGCTCCTGCCATGTCGCGGGTTCGCAGAGCTCGGTGACGCTCCGCCAGTCCGGGTCGCCGGGGTCGGGTCGAGATCGATGAGGGACGGGCGATGCCTCGAGCGCCCGCTCGGCCAGGGCGCTGATCCCCATGCCGACGGGCCCATACGTGGAGTACACGGGTGGCCTTGTCTCTTCGGAACCTGTGCGCGAGGTTCGCTCGGATGTCGCGGAACCGACAGGTATTCGGACTCGGGATCAGCCCTCCCCGACGCCTTCCCGGAACGAATTCCAGTGGCATCCTGTCGGTTCGGTACCCCACACCGCTGCGCGCCAGTCCCGGAATCTCACCGGGTTCCCTGGCATCCGATCGTCCCCGTCAAGGGAAGCCGGATGCGGTCGGTTCCACTGTGGACGATAACAGACGGGCTGGTCAGGACGCCCGGGGGCCGCGCGATCACGGGTCTGGGGTCGAGCGGCCCGGGTGCTGCCGTGGGGTGCTGCCCTGCGCGTGGGCTCCCCACGGACTTGACCCCCGGCAGTCGCACCGGAGCTCACTGGTGGTGAAGGGCGACCTGATCCTGATCGAGCGGCAGTTGATCCACCGGCGGGGCGTCACCGAAGTCCGGCTGGGTGACCAGGACGAACAGCGCCAGGGCCACCACGTACACCGCGAAGACCCGGAAATGCCCGCGATAGAGCAGCCGTAGCACCAACCACAGCGCTCCCGCACCGACGACGGCGGCCACCACGAATCCCAGCACGTAGTCCTGCCACCCGAGCGAGAGCCCGCCGTCGAAGGCGGCGGGATCGAGCAGGCTCAGCGACTGCACGCCGGTGGCGGCGAGGATGGTGGGTATGGCGACGAAGAAGCTGAACTGCGCTGCCAGTGGCCGGTGCATGCCCAGCGCCAGGGCCGCGGCGATGGTCAGCCCTGACCGGCTCAGGCCGGGGAAGAGCGCCGCCGCCTGGGCGACACCGATCACCACGGCGACCAGCACTGTCATCTGGGTGGCCCCGCGCCAGGTCGTCTTGACCGAGTCCGACCACCAGAGCACGACGCCGGTGATCAGCAGCATCAGCGCCACAGCCCACGGCGTGACGAAGACGTCGGTGCCGTAGGCGCGGATGACCAGCCCCAGGACCCCGGTGATCGCCGTGGTCAGCAGGCCCAGCAGCGCGAGCCGCAGATGGATCAGGTGACGCAGCGTGCGCCTGCGACGCCACAGCCCCAGTTCGCGCCAGATGCCGTTGAGCAGGCGCGTGAGCGGTCGCCACATCACCACGACGACGGAGACCATCGTGCCGAGGTGCACCACCAGGTTGTAGAGGATCATCTCCGGGGTGTCCGGCGCGGGCAGAGGCGACCCCTCGGCCGCCAGCCATTGCTGCGCCAGCACCAGGTGGCTGGACGAGCTCACCGGGATGAACATGAAGAGTCCCTGGATCGCTCCCAGGAGGACCGATTCCCACAGACTCATCGAGCGTGGTGCTCCGCCGTCGTTCCGACCGACCGGGCCCCGTTGGGCGCATTATCGGCAGTGGGCGGAGAAACAGGCATACCTCACACCGTAACCACCTCGGCGGTCGTGCCCGCGGACACGTGCCGGATGGCCCTCAGGCGGCGTCGAGGTACAGGTAGTCCTCCCAGTACGGGCCGATCTCGCGCAGTTGGGACACGAGCCGCCACGTCCGGCCCCTCGGTGCCACCAGCGGAACCCGGAGCTCCCATCCCAGCTCGGAGAGGAGCTTGTCCGCTTTGCGGTGGTTGCAGGGCGCGCAGGAGGCCACACAGTTCTCCCATTCGTGTGCGCCCCCGCGGCTGCGCGGGATCACGTGGTCGATGGTGGTCGCGCGCGCGTTGCAATACCCGCACCGGTGGGAGTCGCGGTGCATCAGGGCGGCCCGCGTCATGGGCACCTGCGCACGGTACGGGATGCGGACGTACTCGCGGAGCATGATCACCGAGGGCACGCGGACGGCCGTGTCGACCGATCGGACCAGGATCTCGTCCGGGTGGTCATGGACCACCACCGCTTTGCCGCCGAGCAGCATCACCACGGCGCGACGAGCGGGAAGGGCTGTGAGGGCCTCGTAACCGGCATTGAGCAGGAGGACCCGCGGCGCGGCGGTCAGCGGGACGTGCGGGTCGGGGACGCGTTCGAGTCGAACGGGGGCTCGTGACCCCGGTTGTCGGTACTCCGAATTCTCGCGCACGGCTGTGCCCATGGTCGGTCTCCACTCATCTGCCCGTGCCCAGTCCACCATCAGCGACCGGGTCCGTAGTGAACCTCGCCTGCAACGATGATGCACCCTCGATGAACACTTCGTGTGCTATCGCCGCGCACAGGTCAGCCGCCTCGCCCGCGTCGCCCCCGGCGACCGGGGCCGACGGGTGGTGGGATCGGTCCCCCTGGCGGATCCCACGGGCATGATGGGGGGCATGAGCGGCACTACCTTCTACGACGAGATCGGCGGCGCGGAGACCTTCCGGGCGCTGGTCCACGAGTTCTACCTGCGGGTCGCGGACGACCCGGTGCTGCGGCCGCTGTATCCGGAGGAGGACCTGGGTCCGGCCGAGGACCGCATGCGGATGTTCCTGGAGCAGTACTGGGGCGGCCCCACCACCTACTCCGAGCAGCGCGGCCACCCCCGACTCCGGATGCGCCACAACCCGTTCCGTGTCGACCGGGCGGCGCATGACGCCTGGCTCACCCACATGCTCGCCGCGGTGGACACGATCGACCGCGAGACCCTGGACGACGAGCACCGGGCGGCGATGGTCGAGTACTTCACCCGCGCCGCCGCCATGATGGTCAACACCCCGGAGGGCATGTGACGTCGCCGGCCCACTCCACGCGGCCCTGGGAGGACATGGTCCTCTACCAGATCTACCCGCGCTCCTTCGCCGACGCCGACGGGGACGGCTACGGCGACCTACAGGGGGTGATCGACCACGTCGGCTACCTGGAACTGCTGGGAGTGGACGGGGTGTGGCTGTCCCCCATCATGAGGTCCCCCGGCGCCGACCACGGTTATGACGTCTCGGACCCGCGGGACGTCGACCCCCTGTTCGGTGACGTCGAGACGCTGCGGCGACTGGTGGAGGCGCTGCACGCCGCGCAGATGGTCCTGATCATGGACCTGGTGCCCAATCACACGAGCGTCGAACACGCGTGGTTCGCGGCGGCGGTGGGGGCCGGCCCGGGCAGTCCGGAACGCGAGCGCTACTTCTTCCGCGACGGCCTCGGTGACGACGGCTCCAGGCCGCCCAACAACTGGCCCTCGGTGTTCGGTGGGCCGGCCTGGACGCGCATCACCGAACCGGACGGGACGCCCGGGCAGTGGTACCTGCACCTCTTCGCGCCCGAGCAGCCGGACCTGGACTGGTCGCACCCCGACGTGGGCGACGACCTCGAGCAGACCCTGCGCTTCTGGCTCGACCTGGGGGTCGACGGGTTCCGGATCGACGTGGCGCACGGTCTGGCCAAACCGGACGACCTGGCCGACCTGCCTGACGACGTGGAGATCGCCCAACTCGTCGTCGACGAGCGCGACGCGCGATGGGACCGGCCCGGCGTCCACGATGTCCACCGGCGGATCCGTGCGGTCGTCGACGAGTACCCGGGCGCGGCGACCTTCGGAGAGGTGTGGGTGGGCCCGGCCGACCGGTTCGCCCGGTACCTGCGCCCCGACGAACTACATTTCGCGTTCCACTTCCCGCTCACCGGCGCGCCCTTCGAGGCCGGCGCGGTGCGCGAGGCCATCGAGGCGACGCTCGAGGCCTCCCGGATCGCCGACTCCGCCCCCACCTGGGCGTTGTCCAACCACGACGTCGTGCGCGAGGTGACCCGATACGGCAACGGCGCCCTCGGCATCGCCCGGGCCCGGGCGATGCTGCTGGTGGAACTGGCCCTGCCGGGGATCTCCTTCATCTACGAGGGGTCCGAACTGGGGCTGCCGAGCGACTTCTCGATCCCCCACGACCGGTTGACCGACCCCACCTGGGAACGCAGCGGTCACGCGGAGATGGGGCGGGACCACTGCCGCGTCCCCCTGCCGTGGGAGGGCACCCGGCCTCCCTACGGTTTCTCGACCGCCGATCGGACCTGGCTCCCCATGCCGGGCGACTGGGGCCCACTGACAGTGGAGGCCCAGCTCGAGGACCCGGACTCCACCCTGTCGTTGTATCGGGCCGCCATCGAGACCCGGCGGACCTTGCGGGGCCCGAGCACAGCGGCGGTCGAGTGGTACGGCGCGCCGTCCGGGTGCCTGGCGTTCCGCCGCGACGACGGGGTGGTGTGTGCGCTCAACGCCTCAGAGCGATCGGTACCGCTCCCCGAGGGCGAGGTCATCCTCGCCTCCGGACCCCTCGACTCGCACACCCGGGCAGGTGAGATCCTGCCGCCGGACACCGTGGTGTGGCTACGACCCCGCTAGTGGACGAGAACCGGGACGGAAACCGGCTCGGTCACGCCCCGCCGACTCGCAACCGCGGCAGGATCACGTCGCGGACCGTGTCCGGGTTGCGCTCCACCACCACCCAGCGACGGCCCAGGTCGCGGGCCGCCACGGCGGTGGTCCCGGAGCCGGCGAACAGGTCCACCACCAGGTCGTCCGCCTCGGACGCCAGCTCCACGATCCGCCGCATCAGCGCCTCGGGCTTGGGGGTACGGAAACCGTCGACCCCCGCGCTGCGCAGTTCCGCGCGCGCTGTGTCGGTGGACCCGACCTCCTGGGACAGCCAGACGGTCCTGAGCTTCTTGATGCGGCCCGCCTCGTGCCGGTCGCGCTGGTACACGTCGACCCGTGGCCCGGCCCGGCCCCGCACCGTCCGACACACCAGCTCGTCGCCGCGCTCCCCCGCCCGCTCGCGCGACCAGCGCCAGACGGCCGGGCTGAGATCTCCGAACACCGGGAGGATCTCGGTGAGCCCGGGCGCGGGGTCCACGGAGACCTCGCCGGTCTCCGGGTCGCCGTAGAGCGGGTAGGTCATGGTGGGCGTCGTGCGCGGGTTGAATCTCTTGTTGGTGTTGCGCAGGGGTAGCAACCGGTAGGCGACCCCGTCCTCGGCGGTGTGCGGGAAGTCGGAGGGGTCCACCGCCGAGGCCACCCCGCCGGACAGGCGGACGCGTTCGGGGTCCCGCGCGTACACCATGAGTCGGTCGTGGGAGCCGGCGAAGAACCTGTCGAGCTGACGCCCCTTGGGGTTGCTCTCCACGGTGAGGTCGGCGATGAAGGCGTCCGGGCCGAACACCTCGTCGAGCACGCAGCGGACGCGGTGGGCCTCGGCGTCGTCGAGGTGTACCCACACGGTGCCGGTGTCCGCGAGGAGCTCGCGGGACACCACCAGTCGGCGCTCGATGTATCCCAGCCAGCGATGGCGGGGCATGTTGTCGTGGTACCCGTCGAAGCTGCCGCCGCGGTTGTAGGGCGGGTCGAGATACACCAGCTGCGCCGCGCGTGTGGCCTGCAGACCGAGACCGTCCAGCACGTCACCGACCTCGGCGATCCTGCCCCCGTCACCGCAGAGGACGACCCCGGTGACCTGTCCGCCGGCATCAGGGAACGCCTCGGCGAGCTCGGGCACCGGCCCGTGTTCTCCCGGGATCTCGGGCTCGCCCCTCCCGGGCCACGAGACCGAGAACCCCGGGGGCGTCATCGCGGTTCGAGGGTCAGTGCGTCGGTCCTGCGGTAGGCCGTGCCGTAGCGGGCATCCAGGCGTAGCCACGCGCCGCGTTCACTCACCCTCACCGGTTCGCCCTCCGGTGCGCGGCCGGCCCGCTCGGGGACGAAGCCGCACATCACCATGGAGAACACCGTCCGCATGTCCACCGCCACGGGGCTGTCGGTGTCCGCGCGGACGGTGAGCACGTCCTGGTCCAGCAAGGAGGGCGGCAGACCGGCCGGCCCCGCGCTCTCCCGGGCCGCATCGCGCCCGGACTCGGTGAGATCGAGCAGCACCTGCGCGGGGATCGCCTCGACCATCTGGAACCCGTCGGTGGGCGGGAGCAGCCCCTGCCACGAGGAGGTGAGGGGCATCCCGGGATCGACGCGTCCCTCGGCGTCGCCGCGCGGCAGGAGATCGAACTCGGTGAGCAGGTGGTCGGCTCCACACACCACGTCGCCCCGCGGGCAGTGCCCACCGACCGCGCGGACCACCAGGGCGCCGAAGGGCGTCCGGGACCACACGCGCATCCTGCCGTCGTCACCGCTGGTCAACCGCACCACCGCCGCCTCGTCGAGCCGCAGCAGTCGGCGCAGGAGGGTCCGCAGGTCGTCCCTGTCGGCGGGGTCGGGGACCGCGATCGCCTCGCCCCCTCCATCGCCGCGCACCGGCATGGTCACGCCGGATCTCCGTGACGGAACTGCATCAGATGCTCCCGCTCGTCCCGGGTGAACCGGCGCGGCCGCTGGGTGGCGAGGTCGAACGCCGCGATCGTGGACGTGCACTCCACCGCCGGGGGCGCCGAGTCCGGGGTCGCGCGCCCGCGGACCTCGTGACGGGCGACGAACATGGCCGCGCCGACCTTCTCGCACCACATGCGGACCCGGATCGGGCCGTCAGCGCGGGTGACCTGACCGCGGTATCTCACGGCGAGCTCGGTCATCACGGCGCCGGCGGTGAGCGTCGCGGTGGGGATGCCCTCCTCGAAGAGCCACGGGATCCGGGCCTCTTCGAGGAGCGTGATCATCCGCGCGTGGTTGACGTGATGGTAGAGGTCCTGGTCCGACCAGCGGACGGGCAGCGCCGCGGTGAACACGCGGCGTCCCGGCTCACCCGAGATTCCGAGGGGTCCCCCGGCCTCGTAGACGAGCTGTTCGGTCACTCCGAGGGCCTCTCGTCGGTGATCGCCGCCCGCTGGTGCGCTGCCTCGAGGACGTGTCGCACCCCTGTCGGTATCTCCACGGCCGTAGAGGTCGACGCGTCGTAGGCGACCATCACCACGCGCAGCGCGCAGCAGATCTCCCCCGCGGCGTCGAAGATCGTCTGCCGGATCTGGTACGAGGTGGTCCCGACGTGTTCGACCTCGATCTCGACGTCCACAGACGTCGAGTCCCGCAGGACCGGGCGGAGGTGGTCGATCTCGACCCGGCGGACGACCTGCGGCAGGTTGCCCAGCCCGAACGGCCCGAACCGGCTGCGGACGAACAGGATCCGGGCCTCCTGTGCGTACTCGATGTACTTGACGTTGTTGACGTGCCCGAACTGGTCGAAGTCCGCCCACCGCACCTGCAGGGTGCAACGGAACGTCCCCCGGTCCGGGGTCTGATCACCGGGACTCATCTCGCCTCCTCGCTCCCGCCGAGCAACGCCGCGCGCTCCTCGGGACTGATCTCGAGTGTCGTGGTCTCGTCCGGCGCCGTCACCACCAGGACGGTGTCGACGACCGCACACGGTTCCGGGCCCGTGGAGTCCGAACCGATCGAGGTCCTCATGGTGAAGGACGTGCGCCCGACCCGCAGGACCTCCACGTCGACCCAGACGCTCGTGGCGCCGTACCCGATGACGCGGCGGAAGTCGATCTCCATCCACCGTGCCAGCGCGATCGGCACCCGCGACCCGGGCACGCCGAACCTGTCCCGGAACCACATCAGTCTGGCGTCCTGGGAGAACTCCTGGAACCGCACATTGTTGACGTGTTGTCCCACGAAGTCCGCGATGCGAAGAGGGATGTGGACCCGGTGGACCTCGCCGGAGGTCCGCGTCTCGGGCGCGGCGTGCGATCCCATCTGCGTCAGTCCCGGGTGAGCTTGCGGTGGGTGACCCGGTGCGGGCGGGCGGCGTCCGGGCCGAGGCGGTCGATCTTGTTCTGCTCGTAGCCCTCGAAGTTGCCCTCGAACCAATACCACTGCCCCTCTGCGACGTTCCCCTCCCACGCGAGGATGTGGGTACAGGTGCGGTCGAGGAACCAGCGGTCGTGCGAGATCACCACGGCGCAGCCGGGGAAGTCCTCGAGGGCGTTCTCGAGGCTGCCCAGGGTCTCGGTGTCCAGGTCGTTGGTCGGCTCGTCCAGCAGGATCAGGTTGCCGCCGACCTTGAGGGTCAGGGCCAGGTTCAATCGGTTGCGCTCACCGCCCGAGAGCACGCCGGCCTTCTTCTGCTGGTCCGGGCCCTTGAAGCCGAAGGCGCTCACGTAAGCGCGCGAGGGCATCTCGTTCTGCCCGACCTCGATGAAGTCGTTGCCCTCCGACACGACCTCCCACACGGACTTCTCGGGGTCGATGTTCGCGCGGGACTGGTCGACGTAACTCAGCTTGACCGTGTCTCCCACCCGGACGGAACCGGCGTCCGGCTCCTCGAGTCCGACGATCGTCTTGAACAGGGTGGTCTTACCCACGCCGTTGGGGCCGATCACGCCGACGATGCCGTTACGCGGCAGCGTGAACGACAGATCCTTGATCAGCACGCGGTCGTCGAAGCCCTTCCGGAGATTGTCGACCTCGACCACCACGTTGCCCAGCCGCGGCGGGGTGGGGATCTGGATCTCCTCGAAGTCCAGCTTGCGGTGCTTCTCGGCCTCCGCCGCCATCTCCTCGTACTTGGCCAGACGCGCCTTGGACTTGGACTGGCGGGCCTTGGCGCCGGAGCGGACCCACTCGAGTTCGGCCTTGAGACGCTTCTGCAGCTTCTGGTCCTTCTTGCCCTGCACCTCGAGGCGCTCGGCCTTCTTCTCCAGATAGGTGGAGTAGTTGCCCTCGTAGGGGTGCAGCTTGCCGCGGTCGACCTCACAGATCCACTGCGCCACGTGGTCGAGGAAGTAACGGTCGTGGGTGACGGCCAGGACGGCGCCCGGGTAGGCGGCCAGGTGCTGCTCCAACCACAGCACCGACTCGGCGTCGAGGTGGTTGGTGGGCTCGTCCAGCAGGAGCAGATCGGGCTTGCTCAGCAGCAGCTTGCACAGCGCGACGCGGCGCATCTCACCACCGGACAGGTGGGTGACGGGAGAGTCGCCCGGCGGGCAGCGCAGCGCGTCCATGGCCTGCTCGATCTGGGAATCCACGTCCCAGGCGTCCACCGCGTCGAGCTGCTCCTGCAGCCGCCCCATCTCCTCCATGAGCTCGTCGGTGTAATCGGTGGCCATCTCCTCGGCCACCGCGTTGTACCGGCGGAGCTGCACCATGGTCTCGCCGAGGCCGTCCTCGACGTTCTCCTTGACGGTCTTGCTCTCGTCGAGCACCGGCTCCTGCATGAGGATGCCGACGCTGGCCTCGGGGTCGAGGAACGCCTCGCCGTTGGAGGGCTGATCCAGGCCGGCCATGATCTTGAGGATCGAGGACTTACCCGCGCCGTTGGGGCCCACGACGCCGATCTTCGCACCGGGGTAGAAGGACATCGTCACGTCGTCGAGGATCACCTTGTCCCCGTGCGCCTTGCGGACCTTCTTCATGGTGTAGATAAACTCGGCCATTCTACCCTCTCACCTGCGGAAATAATTCACCTCGCCGCAGCCGGGCCGCGGGCACGACCCCATGTTACGTGCCCGCCCGCAGCCCCGGTGAGCCCGGCGGAGGGGCTACCCGCGGCCGCTCGGGTTCAGATCCGGCCGGCCCCCG
>NZ_JAALDW010000502.1:1284-3405 GCF_014145055.1 Dietzia sp. DQ11-38-2 | reverse complement strand
CCCGCCCGCAGATCGGCCAGCGCCGGGTTCGCGGCGACCGCCCCGGCCAGGCCGGACAGAGCTGCGGTCGTGGTGGGGCTGCTGACAGTGGTGGTCACGCGTGTGAGTCCTCCGGGTGGGGTGGGCGCGGCGGACGGGGCCGCACGGAGAGCACCAGTGTAATCAGCCCCGACAGCGCCGAGCGCGGGCGTGACCCCGCTCACCGGACCCCATCGTCGCGGGCCGCGGCCCCACCCGTGTGTTACGTGGACGCCGGACGGGTTGTTCCAATCGCAACCACCCGGTAACGGACCGACACGCAGCGGTAACGCCGCGGGCGTGTACTCGCTGCCATGTCACCGGAACCCCTCCGGTGACCCCGTCCCCGAGGAGCCCACAGTGCCCGAGTTCGACGCCGCCATCACCGAGAACATCGCCGCCTCCCTCAAGGAGATCCCGCACCCGTCGCTGCCCAAGGGCACGAGCATCTACGGCGGCACCAAGATCTTCCCCGACTACAAGGCCGAGGAGGGCGAGTCGTACTTCACCCTCGTGCACGGCATCGCCCACGAGTCGTCCGTCTCCTTCGTCGCCGTGCTCCAGGCCACCCGCGCCCTGCGCAAGGGGTTCGAGTCGGCCATCTACTTCTACGGCCCCGGCGCCATCAACTGCCTCGCCACCCGCGGATTCCCCACCACCGGGGACTCCGGCTTCCCCGGCGAGCAGAACATCAACGAGTCCCTCGAGGCGTTCATCTCCGAGGGCGGGACAGTGTTCTGCTGCCGCTTCGGGCTCGGCCTCCACGGCGGCCGCGAGGAGGACCTGATCGAGGGCGTGATCCCCGCGCACCCGCTCGACGTTCAGGACGCCCTGATCCACTACGCCCGCAAGGGCGCCATCATCAACTCCACCTACATGGTCTGACGTCATGACCACCATCGGCTCGGTCGCGGCCAACTTCACCCGCGACCTCGAACAGAACTACCGGACCATCGCCCACTACGCGGAGCTCGCCCGTGAGCGCGGGGTCGACTTCCTGGTCTTCCCCGAGGCCGCCATCGGGGGCTATCTCTCCAGCCTCGGCAACCACGGCGACACCACGCTTACCGCCCGGTCGCTGCCGCCGGCGATCCGTCTCGACGGCCCCGAGATCGCCCGCGTCCGGGAGATCGTCGGAGACCTGGTGGTGGCCATCGGTTTCTGCGAGCTGGGCGCCGACGGCGTGAGCCGCTACAACGCCGCCGCCGTCCTCGACGGAACCTGCGTCTACGGGACCTACCGCAAGGTGCACCAGCCTCTCGGGGAGAACATGTCCTACGCCTCCGGCGGCGACTACCAGGTCTTCGACACCCCGGTCGGGCGGGTGGGCCTGCAGATCTGCTACGACAAGGCGTTCCCCGAGGCCGCTCGCGTCATGGCCCTGCAGGGCGCGGAGATCATCGCCTCCCTGTCGGCGTGGCCGGCGGCGCGCACGGCGACCGCCGCCAACCTGCAGGAGGACCGCTGGACCTACCGGTTCAACCTCTTCGACTCCGCCCGGGCCCTGGACAATCAGGTGTTCTGGGTGGCCTCCAACCAGGCGGGGACCTTCGGGTCGCTCCGGTACGTGGGCAACGCCAAGATCGTCGATCCCGGCGGGAACGTCCTGGCCACCACCACTCTCGACGAGGGCCTGGCGGTCGCCGAGGTCGACGTCGCGGGCACCTTCTCCGCGATGCGCGCCGGGATGTTCCACCTGCGCGATCGGCGTCCCGACGTCTACGGGCCGCTGGTCGAGCTGAACGACCCGGTCGAGGAGAGGAGGCTCGCCAGTGCCTGAGATGAACTTCGCCGTCCGGTGGCCCGACGGCACGGTCCGGGACTACTACTCCCCCAGTCTGGTGATCCACGACCACCTCACGGTCGGCGAGCGACTCAGCGTCGCCGAGTTCCGCGCCCGGGCCACCCACGCCCTCACCGAGGCGGGCGAGCGGGTCCGCGCCCGCTACGGGTTCCTGTGCACCTCCGCCGCCGAGACCGCCGCGCAGGTGACCTCGGCGAGCCTGGCCCACCCCGGGGACGCCCTCGTCGAGGTGGTCGCCATGGATCCTCTCGAGGAGCACCCATGAGCCCCACACAGGTTTCCCCCGGCACCCACATCCC
>NZ_JAALDW010000502.1:0-1227 GCF_014145055.1 Dietzia sp. DQ11-38-2 | reverse complement strand
CCACCTCGGCGCCGCGGGCGTCGAACATCTGGTGGTGGAGAAGCAGACCGCCGTGCACGCCTGGGCCGACACGCGCTGGGACTCCTTCACGCTCGTCACCCCGAACTGGCACTGCCGACTGCCGGGCTACCACTACGAGGGGCCCGACCCCGACGGGTTCATGACCCGCGACCAGGTGGTGGAGTGGCTGCACGGGTGGCTGGAGACCTTCGAGCCGCCGTTGGCCGAGCACACGGCCGCCACGCGGCTCCGCCGGACCGGGACCGGCTTCGAGGTGACCCTCGCCGGCCCGGTCGGCGAGCGGACGGTCACCGCGGACGAGGTGGTGGTGGCCACCGGCGGCTACCCGATCCCCGTGATCCCGCCCTACGCCTCCTTCCTCGATCCCGCCGTGGTGCAGCTGCACTCCGAGCAGTACCGCAATCCCGACCAGCTGGCCGAGGGCGCGGTCCTGGTGGTGGGGTCGGGCCAGTCCGGTGCGCAGATCGCCGAGGACCTGCACCTCGCGGGCCGCCGTGTCCACCTGGCGGTCGGCAACGCCCCGCGCGTCGCCCGGTTCTACCGGGGCCGGGACTGCATGACCTGGCTCGCGGACATGGGGCTGTACGACACCCCCGCCCAGCAGTACCCGGGGGGCAAGGCCGCGCAGGAGAAGACCAACCACTACGTCACCGGCCGCGACGGTGGACGGGACGTGGACCTGCGGCGCTTCGCCGCCGAGGGGATGCGCCTCTACGGCACGCTCACCTCCGGACGGGACTCCGAGCTGCGCTTCGCCCCGACGCTGACCGACGCCCTGGACTCGGCGGACCGGGTGTACAACTCCATCTGCGCCGACATCGACCGGCACATCGACGCCCACGGGATCGACGCCCCGCCGCCGTCGCGGTACTCCCCGGTGTGGGCGCCCGAGGCCGACCCGACCTCACTCGACCTGGCGGCCGAGGGGATCACCACCATCATCTGGGCCATCGGCTACCGGCCCGACTACCGCTGGATCGAGGCCAGCGCCTTCGACGGCGCGGGCCACCCCATGCAGACCCGCGGTGTGACGGAGGTGCCCGGCCTGTCGTTCGTGGGCCTGCCCTGGATGCACACGTGGGGTTCCGGCCGGTTCCTCGGGATCGACCGCGATGCGAAGTACCTCGCCGACGGCATCATCGCCCGGCGTCACGCCAACCGAGAGGAACGCGCATCATGACCACCTCCACCACCACAGCGGCCGCC
>NZ_JAALDW010000501.1:0-1183 GCF_014145055.1 Dietzia sp. DQ11-38-2 | reverse complement strand
CGGCGGCCGCCGAGCACGGAGACGGGCTCGACGGCGTGGTGGCGTGCGCCGGGGGCAGCGAGACCATCGGACCCCTCACCCAGACCGACACGGAGGCCTGGAAGCGGACCGTCGACCTCAATGTCAACGGCATGATGTACACGCTCAAGCACTCCGCTCGCGCCCTGGTCGCGAAGGGCGGCGGCTCGTTCGTGGCCATCTCGTCCATCGCCGCGAGCAACACCCACCGCTGGTTCGGCGCCTACGGCGTGACCAAGTCCGCGGTGGACCACCTGGTCCGTCTTGGCGCGGACGAGCTCGGCGCCAGCCGGGTGCGGGTCAACGCCATCCGGCCGGGGCTCATCGAGACCGACCTGGTGGCACCGGTCCTCGACGACCCCGCGCTCTCGGAGGACTACCGCGTGAGCACGCCGCTGCCCCGCGTCGGCAGGGTCGGCGACGTCGCCAACCTGGCGACCTTCCTCCTCGCCGACGAGTCGGAGTGGATCACCGGCCAGGTGATCAACGTCGACGGCGGGCAGATGCTGCGCCGCGGCCCGGACTTCTCGCCCATGCTGGAGCCGCTCTTCGGCGCCGACGGCCTGCGCGGGGTCGCGACCGGGCACTAGCCCCGCACACGGTTCTGATGCCAGACGAGAGGAGCGGCGATGCCGACCATGCACCCCTGTGAACCGGTGGACGTCCACTACACGGACACCGCGAGGTTCCGCTTCACCAACAGCGTGGCGATCCCCGCCTCGCCGCGGCAGGTGTTCGAGATCTTCGTCGACGCCGACGCGTGGCCCCGCTGGGCGGGAGTGATCACGAAGGTGGTCTGGACCAGCGAACCCCCCTACGGCGTGGGCACCACCCGTACCGTGCACATGCTGGGCGGGCTGGTCGGCGACGAGGAATTCCTGGCATGGGAGCCCGAACGACGGATGGCCTTCCGCTTCAACGCCAGCTCCACCAAGGGGATCCACGCGTTCGCCGAGGCCTACGACATCGAGCCCACCGACGGCGGCTGCCGCCTCACCTGGACTCTGGCGATGCACGGCAACGCGGTGACCGACCTCTCGATCGCGGCGGCGCAGCCGGTGATGACCCTGCTGTTCCGCCGTTTCCTCCGCCGCCTGTCCGCGCTGGCGGCCGAGCGGTACCCGGGCGCGTCCGGGTAGCCGCGGGGGGGTGGGCGCGGGCGGGT
>NZ_JAALDW010000500.1:0-1580 GCF_014145055.1 Dietzia sp. DQ11-38-2 | reverse complement strand
GGGGGGGTCGGCCCGGTCGATCGGGGGACGGCCGGGCGGGGTCCGGTTCTCTGGGGGCCGGCCGACGGGGAACCTGTCGACTGCGGGCCGGTGGACTGCGGCCCGGTCGACCGGGGGCTGGTGGTTGGCGGGCCTCCTGCCGGCGCCGCTGCGCCGAAATCGCCCGTGAACAGAGAGTCATCCCCGTCGAGGAGGTGCTTGGTCACCATCGCGCGGGGGCTCATGCCCCGCAGATCGCTGAGCTGCTTGAGCGGTTCGCGGAATTCCTCGAAGTCGGCCCCGTAGTCATCGCGCAGCTGCTGCTGGGCGGTCCCGGCGAACTCCTTGACCTTGCGGATCGCGGACGCGAGCCACCGGGCGGCTTCGGGAAGGCGCTCGGGCCCCAGGACGACGAGCGCTATCACGCCCAGTACCAGGAGCTCGGACCAACCCACGTTAGAGAACATCGCCTCTGAGGATACGTCGTCCGGCACCCCTGGTCACCACGACCTCGGACCACGCCGGGGTCAGGCGAGGACGGGGCGGACGGTCACCTCGATCCGTGAGCCGTCTCGGATGACCTCCACCGGGACGTCCACGTCCGCGCCGGCGCGACGGACGGCCACGATGAGTTCGTCGGACGAACGCACCCGACGTTCACCGATCATCGTCACCACGTCGCCTTCCCGCAGACCGGCCTCGAGCGCGGGCGAGCCCTCGCGGACGTTGACGAGCTCGGCGCCCTCGACGTCGCCGTTGTCCGCCTTGCGCGCGTTCACACCGATCGTGGCATGACGCACGGACCCCTCGGTCATGAGCGAGGTCGCGATGGCGCGCACGTCGTTGACGGGGATCGCGAACCCGAGGCCGATCGATCCGCCTGTCCGGGTGAAGATCGAGGTGTTGATGCCGATCACCGCCCCACTGGCGTCGATGAGCGGACCGCCCGAGTTGCCGGGGTTGATCGCCGCGTCCGTCTGGATGGCGTCGATCACGACGTCCCCGTCGGACGTCGACTCCCCCAGCGCGATCGGCCGCTCGGTGGCCGACACGATGCCCTCGGTGACCGTCCTGGCCAGGCCCAGGGGCGAACCGATGGCCACCACCTGCTCGCCCACCTCGACCCGCTCGGAATCCCCGAGCGTCGCCACGGTGAGGTTCTGGACCCCGTCGACCTTGAGCACCGCGAGGTCGGTCGCCGGGTCGCGGCCGACCAGTTCGGCCGACGCCCTGGTCCCGTCCGTAAAGACGACGTCGATGTCCGCCCTGTCCGCGGCACCGTCCATCGTGACGACGTGGTTGTTGGTGACGATGTACCCCTGCGGGTCGATGACGATGCCTGAGCCCTCACCCCGCGCCGAGGGGGTCGAGACCTGGATGTTGACCACCGCCGGCTGGACCCGCTGGGCGACCTCACCGACCGGGTTGTCGGGCCGCAGGACGTTCGTCGGCGCGTCGGCGATGCGGACGGTCGACGTGGTGAGCACTCGCGCCGAATCGGCGACGATCGCTCCGATCCCGCCACCCACCAGGGCGATGACGGCGACGGCGGCGGCGGCTGCCCCGAGTGCCTGCCGACTCAGCCGCCGTTCGAACAGAGC
>NZ_JAALDW010000052.1:0-1688 GCF_014145055.1 Dietzia sp. DQ11-38-2 | reverse complement strand
TCCCGGACGCCGTACCAGGTGGCGCTCGACGGCGCGCCCGCCTGGCCCGTGGAACCGGAGCGCCCCAGCGTCATCCGCACCCCGAGGGCCGATGACACCGTCCGCCTGGCCTTCGGGTCCTGTCGACGTGGTGAGAGCCAGACCCCGGTGGCGTTGCGCCGGATCGGGGCCGACGCGCTGGTCGCGCTGGCGCACCAGATGGCCCGCACGCCGCACGCCGACTGGCCCGATGCCATGCTGCTGCTCGGCGACCAGGTGTACGCCGACATCCCCAGCCGCGAGATCACCGAGCGGCTGGCCGCCCGTCGCAGCGCCGGCCAGGGGCCGCGGTCGGTGCGCGACTCCGCCGGGGACGGCGGTGACCGGGACGTGTCCGGGGAGATCTGTGACTTCGAGGAGTACTCCTGGCTGTACCACGAGTCGTGGCGGGATCCGGATGTCCGCTGGCTGCTCTCGACCGTGCCCAGCTGCATGATCCTCGACGACCACGATCTTCGCGACGACTGGAACTCCTCGTACGCGTGGCGCCGGGAGATGACGGCCCAGCCGTGGTGGCCTGAGCGCGTGAAGGGGGCTTTCGCCAGCTACTTCGTCTACCAGCACCTGGGCAATCTCGCGCCGTGGGAGCTGGAGGCCGACGCGGTGTACCAGGCGGTGCGGGCTGCGGGATCCGATGCCGAACGCGAGGGGATCCTCGACGATTTCGCCCTGTCCGCCGACGCCGACCGCGACACCGCGCGGTGGAGCTTCCGCCGCGACTTCGGGCGGGTGCGGGTGGTGATGCTCGACGTGCGCGCCTCTCGTCGGTTGGACCCCGGTGACCGACGAGTGATGGATCCCCGGGAGTGGGAGTGGGCGCGGGAGGCGTGCCTGGCGGCCGAGGTCGACCACCTGGTGATCGCGTCGTCCCTGCCCGCCTTCATGCTGCCGGCACTGCACCATCTCGAGGGGTGGAACGAGGCGGTGAGCCGCGACCGGCCGGACAAGCCGCTGTCCGCCCGGATCGGTGAGTGGGTGCGCCTGACAGTCGACCTCGAACACTGGGCGGCGTTCCGGAACAGTTTCGACGACCTGATCGGGTTGCTCACCGAGGTCGCGGCCGGGGATCACGGCCGGCCGCCCGCGTCGATCCTCATGCTGGGCGGGGATGTCCACTGCTCGTACCTCGAGGAGGTCCAGCTCACCGCGCCCCGGGTGCGCGACTCGCCCACCAGGGTCCACCAACTGGTCATGTCGCCGTTCCGCAATCCTCTACAGAAGTCGATCCGGATGGTCAACCGGATCTCGGTCCGGAATCCCGCGCCCGCACTGACCCGCCGGCTCGCCGATGCTGTGGGGGTGCGCGATCCACAGGTCAGGTGGGACGTCACCGACGGCGTCTGGTTCCACAACGGGGTCATGACCCTGGTGCTGCGCGGTCGCCGCGCCACCGTCAAGGTGGAGCATGCACACGTGGAATGGCCCGCACGCGGACTGGGGAGGGTGCTCACGCTCGTGCCCGGCCTGGCGCCGGACTCCTGGGGCCGGAGAGGGCGACGACGACGAGGTGGGGACGACCTCGAGGCCAAACCCCGTCAGGTTCTGCGCAGAACACTCACCAAGGAGCTCACGGACTGAGGTGGGACGCCGGCCGGGCGACAGTGTGCTCGTCGGCTGACCGGGGTCCCCGGGGCTGCCGGGGCTGCCGG
>NZ_JAALDW010000499.1:0-2069 GCF_014145055.1 Dietzia sp. DQ11-38-2 | reverse complement strand
TCCGCCACACCGACCCGATGACCGGCGTCGTCGCCGAGGTCGGTACCGACGGTGTGCCGGTGGGTCTGGCCCTGCCCGCCGGGCTGCTCGACCGCCCACCAGCGGACGTGGCGAGGGCGGTGCTGCGCGCCCTCACCGCCGCGGCGGGTGAGGCCCGCGATCTCCTGGACCGGTTGGCCGAAGAGGAATGGGACGGACAGGAGTGGGACCGGGCGCAGTGGCTGGGGGCGGGCGACGAGCCGGACGGGGGGTCCGGGTGAGTGCCGGAGGGCTGGACGTCGATGCCTTTCTCGACCGCCTCCGCGGCATCGCGGCCGAGTGGGAGTCCGCGCACGACCAACTCGAGTCCCTCCGGGTGGTGGCCTCGAGTCGGGACCGGATCGCGACCGCCACCGCCGATTCCGGTGGCACGGTGATCGAGTTGGTACTTGCGACCGGACTCCGCGGGCGCGGGTGCGATGCCGTGGCGTCCGCCATCCTCGAGGCCACGTCTAGCGCGGTCGTCCGGGCCAACACCCGGCGGGCCGAACTGGTCTCGGGGTCGGTCGAGCTCGCGGTCACCGCCCGCAGGCAGACCGACCGGACCCCGGCCGGAGGCCCGTCCCCTGAGCCGGCAGGCGACCAATAGGAAGTCCCGTGGGCGGGCCGTGGCACCCGGTGACGGGCCGTGGATATGCTGACCGGCATGGCCAAGGACATCGTCCCGATCGAGCTCGGTCTCCCTGAGGGAGACGTCACGACACTCTGGGCACCCAGTTGGCGAGAGGACAACGACGACTGGGAGGCGTTCCTCGGGCTCGACGAGGACCTCTATGCGTTCGACTCGACCGCCGAACTCCTCGCCCTGGTCCGGAGCGGCGCACCACACGACCTCCAGGACCACCCCTCCTGGACCGGGTTCGCGGCGTCGGACGTCCTGGCGTTCCGCGCCGCCGAGGAGAACTGTTACGACCTCGTCGGAGTACTCGAACTCCTCGGTGAGAACCCCACGGAGTCGTCGGTCGACGAGATCGATCAGGCCTTCGCGATCGCCCGCTCGATCGGGGAGGTGTGCGAACTGGACACGGTCACCAAGTTCTTCAACGGCAACCCGATCCTGGCCGCGGTCACCCGCGGTATGGACGAGTTCTACGGGCGGGACGGGCTGAAACTGTGGAAATCGATCCGCAAGACCGTCGCGAAGGGCTGGGACGACGTTCTCGACGCGATCCAGGACGTCATGACCACGCCCGAGGTGCGGCCGAACGAGGTCGACCGAGCACGCGCGGACCTGGACGCCGCCGAGGCCGCGCTCCCCGAACCCGCGCCCGAACCCGAAGCCGCCCCGACCGGCTACCCGGAGGGCTCCCTCTGGGAGACGGTCGGGATCGACCCCGTGAAGATCGTCTTCGCCGACCAGGAGTACCTCAGCCTGCGGTGCTACCTGGGCGATCGGCCGGTGTTCCTCGGCGACGGTGACCAGGCGTACGTGTTCACCAGCCCCAGGGGACTGGCCCGGTACCTGGCGGACAACGACGACGAGACCCTCAGCCACGTGGCGACCTACGAGCGCGTCAAGATCGCCGCGACCGACGGCAGCCTGGACATCCACGTGACCGAGGACAACACCTATGTTCTCGCCGGTCTCGACCGCGATATCGAGGTCGGCCCCGGGATGGTCGACGCCGATCAGCTCGGACTGGCGGTCGAACTGATCACCGACCTCGCGACCTACGTGGGCGATTCCGGCCTCGAGGCCGCCGTGACCGGCCGTGGGACCGCGCTGCGCCGATTCCTCCACTACGTCCTCAACCCGGACGACGCCAGGCTGCTCGAGCCCAGTGCCCCGTTCGACGACGAGGCCGGCGAATGGCGCGCCCTGGTCGACGACGTCGAACGCCTGATGACCACCCCCGACATCGCCTGACCTCACCCGGGCTGGCCCGGTCCGGTCCGGACTCACCGAGAAGAGCGTTCCGCACATGTCCACTCGGCCGATGCGGTCGACACACTCTTCTCGATGGGCTGGTCGGTGTTCCGGTGGAATCGGCGGGCCGGCGCCTCACCACCCGCGCAGCCGGTCCACCACC
>NZ_JAALDW010000498.1:1658-6908 GCF_014145055.1 Dietzia sp. DQ11-38-2 | reverse complement strand
TCCCGGGCCGCCTCGGCCGCCGCCCGTTCAGCCCTCTCGACGGCGGCGTCGCGGTCGGCGCGGAGGAGGCCCACCTCGGCCTCGAGGCGCTTGAGCGCTGAGGTCACCTGCTCGCGGTCGAAGCCCCTGCGGACCACCGCGAACGGGCCGGCGCCCGTGGTGGGCATCTGTGTGCTCGACATGACCCCACCCTAGCGGGGCCGCCAGCCCGGGGTACTAGTGCGATCCGGTGGCCGGCTCGACCAGTTCGAGCAGGACGCCGCCCGCGTCCTTGGGGTGGATGAAGTTGATCCGCGAACCCGCTGTCCCGTTCTTCGGCGCGGGGTACAGCACCCGCACCCCCCGCCCGGTGAGGTGGGACGTGATCGCGTCGATGTCGGTCACCCGGACCGCCATCTGCTGGATTCCCGGTCCGTTGCGGTCGAGGTACTTGGCGATGGTCGAGGTGTCGTCCAGAGGTGCGAGCACCTGCAGCAGCGCACCGCCCTCCGGTCGTCCCGGCGATCCGAGCATGGCCTCGCGCACGCCCTGCTCTTCGTTGACCTCCTCGTGGAGGTTCTCCAACCCGAGATTGTCGCGGTACCAGGTGACGGCGGCATCGAAGTCGGGGACGGCCACCCCGACGTGATCGATCGCCACGACGAGCTCGGAGGGCAGTAGGGGCTGGTCGGCTGGGGTAGAGGTCATGGGGACCACGGTAGTCGGTGAGTGGAGACGGTAGTTTGGCGTGTACACGTTCAGCCCCTCGAATGGAAGGTCCGCAATGCCCGCCGACTCCACCCGCACCGTCATCGTCTCCGGGGCCCGCACCCCGTTCGGCCGCCTCCAGGGCGGGCTGTCCTCGCTCTCGGCCCCGGAGCTCGGTGGCATCGCGATCAGCGCCGCCCTCGAGCGGGGCGGTGTCTCCCCGGACGCCGTCGACCAGGTGATCATGGGACAGGTGCTCTCCGCAGGAAACGGTCAGATGCCCGCTCGTCAGGCTTCGCTCGCCGCGGGCATCCCCAAGCGGGTCGACGCGCTGAGCATCAACAAGATGTGTCTGTCCGGACTGACCGCGATCGCGCTCGCCGATCAGGCGATCCGCTCCGGGTACTCCGAGGTGGTCGTGGCCGGGGGCCAGGAGTCGATGTCGCAGGCACCGCATCTGCTGCCCAAGAGCCGCGCCGGCTACAAGTACGGGTCGATCGAGGTCCTCGACCACATGGCCTACGACGGCCTGCACGACGTTCCGACCGACCAGCCGATGGGCGCCCTCACCGAGGCGCGCAACGTCGAGCTAGAGATCACCCGCGAGCACCAGGACGAGTTCGCCGCGACCTCCCATCAGCGTGCCGCCGCCGCCGCGGAGGCCGGCCGCTTCGCGGACGAGATCGTGCCGGTGACGGTCAAGGGCCGTAAGGGCGACACCGTCGTGGAGACCGACGAAGGGGTCCGTCCGGAGTCGACCGCGGAGTCGATGGGCAAGCTCCGCCCGGCGTTCTCGAAGGACGGGACCATCACCGCGGGATCCTCGTCGCAGATCTCCGACGGCGCCTCGGCGGTCATCGTGACCACGGCCGCGCGCGCGGAGGCCGAGGGGTGGCCGGTCCTCGCCGAGATCGTCGGGTACGGCACCGTCGCGGGCCCGGACTCGACCCTGCAGCACCAGCCGGCGGACGCGGTACTGGACGCGTGCAGGCGGGCGGACGTCGACGTGAAGGACATCGACCTGTTCGAGTTCAACGAGGCCTTCGCCTCGGTCGGACTGCACTCGACCCGCATGCTCGACCTGAGCCCCGACCAGGTGAACGTGAACGGTGGTGCCATCTCGATCGGTCACCCGATCGGCGTGTCGGGCAACCGCGTCGTCCTGACCCTCGCGCTCGAGCTCGCCCGCCGTGGTGGTGGCCTCGGGGCGGCCGCGCTGTGCGGTGGTGGTGGGCAGGGTGACGCTCTGTTGATCCGCGTGCCCGCGACCAGCTGACCCCCGATCGGACCGGCCGTGGCAGGATCGAAGGCGTGACGAGACCAGGTAACCGACCCCCGTCCGCGTCCGAGCAGAAGCTCGCGGCCTCCCTCGCCGGCGCCGTCGACCTGTCGGGGCTGAAGAAGCGGGCGGAGGCGAAGCGCGACCCCGTCGCCGCCGCCCGCACGTCCGGTGGGGGCACGGGGCCGGTGACCCTGGTCGAGGTCGACGAGGCGACCTTCGAGCAGGAGGTGTTGGTCCGGTCGACCCAGGTCCCCGTGATCGTCGAACTCATGTCCCGCCGGGCACCCACGGTACTGACCAGCCTGCTGTCCTCGCTGGCCGAGGAGGGGGGCGGTCAGTGGGTGCACGCGGTCGTCGACGTGGACTCCTCCCCGGGGATCGCCCAGGCGTTCCAGGCGCGGGCGGTCCCGACCGTCGTCGCCGTCGCGGCGGGGCGGCCGCTGGCGGATTTCGAGGGGGAGCAGCCCGAGGACGCCCTGCGTCAGTGGATCGCGGCAGTCCTCCAGGCCACGGAGGGAAAGCTCAGCGGAGTGCCCGGGTCCGCGGACACCGGGGAGCCGGACGATCCGGCCGACCCCGAACGCGACGCCGCCGAGGACGCACTCGCGGGCGGCGAGCTGGACACCGCGGAGGAGCGCTTCGCCGCGCTGGTGGACTCCCGCCCGCGGGACCACTCGCTCCTCGAGGCGCTGAGGTACGTGCAGGCCGCTCGTCGTGCGGCCGAGGAGGCCGATGCCGGCGAGGGCACGGTTCCCGCGGCCCTTCGGGCGGCCGACAGGGCCCTGGTGGGAGGAGAGTACGAGTCGGCGTTCGCGGTCCTCGTCGACGCGATCCGGGTGAGCGGGGGCGACGACCGGGCGGTGCTCCGGTCCCGGCTGGTCGATCTCCTCGAGTCGCTCCCGACGGACGACCCGCGGGTCCTGGACGCCCGCCGCAACCTCGCCAACGCGCTGTACTGAGGCGTCTCGCCCGCCGTCAGCGGGTGTGGCGCAACCAGATCGTGGCGCGGGGACCGACGGTGATGCCCGCCGAGTGCGTGCGGCCGTGGTGTGGCCGATCCTCGGCGTCGACACCGCCGAGGTTGCCGACACCGGATCCCTCGTAGGCCGCGGCGTCGGTGTTGAGGATCTCCTCCCAGAACCCGGCCTCGGGGAGACCGATCCGGTAGTCGTGCAGGGCGCTGCCCGAGAAGTTCACCACACAGGCGATGATGCTGCCGGAGTGATCCGTACGCAGGAACGACAGGGCGTTGTGGTCGGCGTCGTTGGCATCGATCCACGAGAATCCCGACGGGTCGTCGTCGAGCGACCAGAGGCCGGGGTTCTCCGCGTAGCGGGCGTTCATGTCGCGGACCGAGGCGAGGATGCCACGGTGGTACTCGCCCTCCCAGCCCTCGAGGTCCCCCCAGGTGACGCCCTGTTCGTCGTTCCACTCGCCGACCTGGCCGAACTCCAGTCCCTGGAAGAGGAGCTTCTTGCCCGGGTGTGCCCACATGTAGGCGTAGAGCCCCCGCAACCCGGCCGCCCGGTCCCACGAGGAACCCGGCATGCGCTGCCACATCGATCCCTTGCCGTGCACCACCTCGTCGTGGCTGAGCGGGAGCACGAAGCGCTCACTCCAGGCGTACATCAGCGAGAACGTGATCTCGCCGTGGTGGTGGCCCCGGTAGACCGGGTCGAGTCCGACGTACCGCAGGGTGTCGTTCATCCACCCCATGTTCCACTTCATGGAGAACCCGAGCCCGCCGGTATCGGTCGGGGCGGTGACGCCGCCCCAGGAGGTCGATTCCTCCGCGATCATGAGGAATCCCGGGTGCTCCCGCTGCACGGTCGCGTTGACCTCCTGCAGGAACGAGATCGCCTCGAGGTTCTCCCGCCCGCCGTAGCGGTTGGGGGTCCACTCGCCCTCGTTGCGCGAGTAGTCCAGGTAGAGCATCGAGGCCACGGCGTCCACGCGCAGACCGTCCACGTGGAACTCCTCGGCCCAGTACAACGCGTTGGCGACCAGGAAGTTCCGGACCTCGTGACGGCCGAAGTCGAAGACGTAGGTGCCCCAGTCGGGCTGTTCACCGCGGCGGGGGTCCGCGTGTTCGTAGAGCGGGGTGCCGTCGAAGCGGCCGAGGGACCACTCGTCCTTGGGGAAGTGTGCGGGGACCCAGTCCATGAGCACGCCGATGCCGCGCGAGTGCAGGTGGTCGACCACATAGCGCAGGTCGTCCGGGGATCCGAAGCGACTGGTGGGGGCGTAGTAGGAGGAGACCTGATAGCCCCAGGAACCGCCGAAGGGGTGCTCGGCGACGGGCATGAGTTCGACGTGGGTGAAGCCGGTCTCGGCCACGTGGTCGGCCAACTGGTGGGCGAACTCCCGGTAGCCCAGCCCCGGCCGCCAGGAGCCCACGTGGACCTCGAGTACCGTCATCGGGGACCGGGAGTGGTCACGGGTCGCGCGGGCAGACACCCACTCGTCGTCGTTCCACGCGTACCCGGACGTGAAGACCCTGGACCCTGTCGCGGGCGGCACCTCGGTGGCCACGGCCAGCGGATCGGCGTGGTCGACGGTCCGGCCGTCGGCGCCGCGGACGCAGTACTTGTAGACCGCGCCGTCGGCGACGTCGGGGACGAACACCTCCCACACCCCGGAGGCGCCGATCGCGCGCAGGGGCAGGGCGACGGGGTTCCACCCGCAGAAGTCGCCCACCACGCTGACTCCCCGGGCGTTCGGGGCCCAGACGGCGAACGACGTGCCGGTGACAGGACCGCCGGGGGTGTCGTACGTGCGGACGTGCGCCCCGAGGACGGTCCACAATCGCTCGTGACGCCCCTCGTTGATCAGGTGGAGGTCCATCTCGCCCAGGGTGGGCAGGAACCTGTACCCGTCCGCGACGGTCCGGGTGTGTCCGTCCGGGTAGGTGACGTGGAACCGGTAGTCCGGGACATCCGGCTCGTCCATCATCGCCCCGAACACGCCGTCGCCGAGCGGTTCCATCGGGACGGTGCGGGAGCCGAGCACGATCTCCACCGAGGTGGCGCCGGGCTGCATGGTCCGCACGACGGAACCGCCGCCGGCCCGGTGGGCACCGTAGACCGAATGCGGGTCGCGGTGGGTCCCCGAGCGGAGCGCGTCGAACTCGTCGCGGGGGATCTCGCCCGCCGGACCCACCGGTGCGGTCGGAGCCGAGGTCCGGCCCGACGTATCCCGGGCGAGGTCCTCCGGCGTCCGCCAGGTGGCCGCCGTGTCGACGGGTGGAGGAACCCGGTCGGGCGTGGTGGTGGGCCTGCCGG
>NZ_JAALDW010000498.1:393-1625 GCF_014145055.1 Dietzia sp. DQ11-38-2 | reverse complement strand
CGGGTCGACCCGCGCCGTGGTGCTTTGCCATGCCGTTGTCCCTCAATCCACGATGTGCGTGCGGTAGGTCAGTTCGACCCTACGTGCTTCGTCGCAGGGTGGGACCACGACGATGTGCGCGACCGCCGTCCACGGCTCGAGTCGCACGTAGTTGCTCGAGCCCCAGTGGAACTCGCTGCCGGAGACCTCGTCGTGGACGCTGAACCGGGCGTCGTCGTCGTATCCGAGGGCGGCCATGTCGAGCCTGAGGGTGCCCTCCTGCACCCCGTGTGAGTCGAGGGAGACGACCGTCAGGACGCAGTCACCGGTGGCGGGGTCGATCTTGGAGTAGGCGATGATCTGATCGTTGTCCACGTCGTGGAAACGCAGTGTGCGCAGCTGGTGGAGGGCGGGGTGCTCCCGACGGATCCGGTTCAGGGTCCGCAGCCACGGGGCGAGCGACTGGCCCGCCGCCTCGGCGCCGGCGAAGTCGCGGGGCCGGAGTTCGTATTTCTCCGAATCCAGGTACTCCTCGCTGCCGTCGGCGACGGGTTGCCATTCGAACAGCTCGAAGCCCGAGTACACACCCCACGCCGGGCTGAGCGTGGCCGCGAGCGCCGACCGGATCGCGAACATCGCAGGACCTCCGCGCTGCAGCGACTCGTGCAGGATGTCCGGGGTGTTGGTGAACATGTTCGGCCGGGCTTCATCGACGTGCGCCAGCAACTGCTCGCAGAACTCGATGAGGTCGGACTTCGTGGTCTTCCAGGTGAAGTACGTGTAGGACTGCGAGAAACCCCGCTTCGCGAGCCCGAACAGACGGGCCGGGCGGGTGAAGGCCTCGGCGAGGAACAGCACGTCCGGCTCGGTGCGCTTGACCTCCGCGATCAGGCGGCTCCAGAAATCCGCGGGTTTGGTGTGCGGGTTGTCCACCCGGAAGATCCGTACGCCCAGGGAGGTCCACAGGCGCACCACCCGGAGCACCTCGGCGTAGATCCCCTCGGGGTCGAGGTCGAAGTTGACGGGGTAGATGTCCTGGTACTTCTTGGGTGGGTTCTCGGCGTACGCGATGTGGCCGTCGGGGAGCACCGTGAACCACTCCGGGTGGGCCTGCGCCCACGGGTGGTCCGGAGCGCACTGCAACGCCAGGTCCAGGGCGATCTCGACGCCGCGAGAGGTGGAGTACTCGACCAGTTCGCGGAAATCCTCGATCGTGCCGAGGTCCGGGTGCACGGCATCGTGGCCACCGTCCG
>NZ_JAALDW010000498.1:0-373 GCF_014145055.1 Dietzia sp. DQ11-38-2 | reverse complement strand
TGAGCCGATGGCCCACGGCGACCCGACGTCCCCCTCCTCCGGGGTGAGGGAGTTGTTCCGGCCCTTGCGGTTGATCACCCCGATCGGGTGGATCGGAGGCAGGTAGACGACGTCGAAGCCCATGTCCGCCGCGTGGTCGATGTAGCCGCGCGAGGTCGCGAAGGTGCCGTGGACCGGCCGACCCCGCTCGTCCCACCCGCCCGTGGAGCGGGGGAAGAACTCGTACCAGGAGCTGAACTGGGCCTCACGGCGGTCGACCCACACGCGGTGGGTCTGACCGGGCGTCACGAGCTCGCGGACGGGCCCCGCGGCCATCGCGGCCGCGACCTCGCCGGACAGCGCCAGCGACGTCCGTGTCCCGGCGTCCCCGGTG
>NZ_JAALDW010000497.1:0-1099 GCF_014145055.1 Dietzia sp. DQ11-38-2 | reverse complement strand
ACAGGTCCATGGTCGTGCACAGCTCCATGGTCGTACACCGTGGCGCGGGCGGTCATGCTTGCTGCTCCACCGGGCCGACGGGATCGTGGACGGTCACCAATTTGGAACCGTCGGGGAAGGTGGCCTCGACCTGGATCATCGGTAGCCGCTCCACCACCCCGGCCATGACCTGCCCGGCGTCCAGGACCCGACGCCCCAGGTCCATGCACTCGGCGACGGTGCGTCCGTCGCGGGCGTGCTCGACGATCTCCCACGAGATGAGCGCGGTGGCCTCCGGGACATTGAGCAGCACGCCGCGGTCGAGTCTCCGGCGGGCCACCTCCGCCGCGGTGAACAGGGTGAGTTTGTCCAGTTCGCGGGGGGTGAGCTTCATCGGCGGGTCCTCTCGTGCTCGGAGCGTCGGCGCGCCGGGGCGTGTCGATCACGCTAATACCACCGTGTGTCGGCCGTGTAACACCGCTGCCGAGGACCGCTCCCACCCCTGTCGCCGAGCGCCTGAACGTCCCTGACCTGCGGTGCCCTGAACGGCGCGAGCAGGGCACCGCAGGTCACGGACCGTGTCCCTCCACTGGTTCGCGCCGCGCGATCCAAACACGGGATCATCCGGACTCCGGCGCCGTCTGAACACCCGCCCCGTGCCTGCCCCAGCACACCAGCCCTCCACCACACCAGCCCTCTGTCCTGTGGCGCCCTGCAGAGGGCGAGCAGGGCACCGCTGGTCACAGGGCAGCGCACCCGGCGAGGGCCCGTCCGGCAGCACCGGCCGCGCCCGACCACTGGTTCGGCGGCCGATTGTTACGGCACGTTACGACTCCCGCGTCGCCATCGCTCCGCCTCCCGCCCACTGCCATCATGAATCGATGCCCCAGAACATCGCCGGGACGACCGCGACCGACGACCCCGCCGTGGGTGACTTCGACACCGCCCCCGCGGACAACCTGCTGCCCGTGCTCACGGAGCTGTCGGGATCTGCCGAATGGGCACGGGCGGTACTGGACGGTCGGCCATACCGCTCGCGCGCGGCCCTGCACTCCGCGGCCCGACGGGTGCTCGCCGGGCAGAGCGACGCCGAGGTGCTGTCCGCGGTCGATGCGCACCC
>NZ_JAALDW010000496.1:352-1014 GCF_014145055.1 Dietzia sp. DQ11-38-2 | reverse complement strand
CGGCACCCGGCGCAGCGGATTACGGCCGAGCCCGTCGGCGGTCAGCGCCGCACGTTGGCCGGACCACTCGCGCAGCGCCGCGTCCAGTCGGGTGCGGGCCTGCTCGGCGGCAGCGTTCTGATGCCGGTCTACGGAACCGGAGTACATCCCCATCGCCGACATGGGCTACGGCCACCTCCCCTGCGCTGACGCGGGCCGGGTCATGGCCCATTGTCCCACCCGCAGATTGTCCCACCCGCAGATGACGACGCCGTGTCATCGGCGTACGCAGGTGCTCATCCCGCGTAGTACGGGGTGGTCGCGGCGCGATGGCGGACCCGGGCGGGCAGGACGAACAGCATGGCGGTCACGAGGACCGCCATCACCGCCGCGGCCACGAGCCCCGCCACCGGCCCGACCACCAGCGAGAACACCAGCGCGGCGAGGCCCACCAACGCGATCGACAGCATCGCCAGACCGACCCGGGCGAGTGTTGCGGACAACTGCAACACCCTGTCCTTGCGGTGGGAGCGGAACACCGCGCGGTGGATCATCACCGGAGCCAGCAGCACCACCGTCGACGCGAGCGCAAGCGTCAGGACCACCAGGTAGAGGGCTCTGCCGCTGGCTCCGATGTCGGCGAAACGGTCCTGGAACGGCACCACCAGCAGGAAGCCGGTGAG
>NZ_JAALDW010000496.1:0-332 GCF_014145055.1 Dietzia sp. DQ11-38-2 | reverse complement strand
TCCCGCCGGTCTGCACGATGCGCAGCTCCTGCAGCAGCTCGATCCAGTTGCGGTCGATCCGCTGCGCCTCGGTCTCATCGCGCTCCTCGGCTGGTTCCTCGCCTGGGTCCCCGGCTGGGCCCTCGGCTAGGTCGCCGGCCGTGCCGTCGCCGGGCCGGCCGTGTTCCTCGGAGTTCATCTCGCTCCCTTCGCCGCGTGCTCCCATCGTCGTCCGCCCGACTCAGCGACGGAAGCACTCTCAGCACATCTGCGGGCCGAACCCTCGACAGCCGCGCGCAAGAACTGCAGCCGCACGGGAGTTTTCCTGTGCGGCTGCAGTCTTCGCGCGCGGC
>NZ_JAALDW010000495.1:15453-30833 GCF_014145055.1 Dietzia sp. DQ11-38-2 | reverse complement strand
CTGGCGACCCCGGCACGGCGCGCGCGGCCGCCGAGCGGGTGCTCGCTCCGACGGCGCGCGCGCTGATGACGGCTCTGGACGTGGCCGGGGAGGAGGCGCGATGACCCGCCCAGAGATCGAGGAGTTCGCCCGTAAGCGCGTCGATGACGATGAGGCGCGCCTCGCGGGCGCTCGGCGTCGCAACTCCCAGAGCATGGGGCAGGTGTTCCGTGAGTTCTGGCGCCACCCCTCGCCGTATATCCTCGCCACCTGTCTCTCCGCGGCGATCCTCGCACGGGGCCTCATCGGCGGCGGCTCCTGGTGGGAGTTGCTGATCCCCGTCGGGCTACTGGCGGCGATGCCGGTCGCGGAATGGCTCATCCATGTCTGCATCCTGCACTGGCGGCCGCGGAAGCTCGCGGGCCTTACCATCGACCCGCTGCTATCGCGCAAGCACCGCGAGCACCATGGCAATCCCCGCACTATCCCTTTGGTGTTCATCCCATGGCAGGTCGAGCTCTATCTCCCTGTGGTGATCGTCGGCATCGCCTGGCTGGTGATGCCGGGGTGGCCGGCGACGCTCACGATGGTCGTCGCTGCCTACGTGCTGCTATCGGGTTACGAATGGGCCCACTACCTGCTGCACAGCGACTATCGGCCAAAGTCACGGTGGTACCGAGCGGTCTGGCGCAACCACCGCCTGCACCATTACAAGAGCGAACACTACTGGTTCACGGTCACCACGGCCGGAACCGCCGACCGGCTCTTCGGAACCAACCCCGACCCGAGCACTGTGCCCACCTCACGAACGGTCCAGCGACTGCACTCCTCTCCTCAAGAACGCGCCGCAACGTAGAGGTCGCCCGTCTTCCCGTGGCCGCTCACGGTCGCCGGCGATGGCTGGATTGCGCGAGGTTGCACCACTGCCGTCCACTCATCGTCGCACTGGCTTCTACGTCAAGAAGTTTCGCGGAGTCTCCAGCGCTCTGTGGGCCAGCATTCGGATCGCGCCTTCCGGATCGGAGCACCTGGCCCCTGTTCCCCTCCTCAGACGGGAGAATCAGCGTCAATCAGGACACCCTGCCACCGGAGGTGACATGTCCCTGCGAACCGTGCGACACACCGGTGAGAAACTGACAGATTGTTTGAAAACCGACACGGCATGTCGGCTCTCATTCAACTTGTCAGTTAGCTTCCGATCCACCAGCGCGTTGCCACCTATCTGTCAGGCGTAGATTGCCACCAGATTGGCAATTCCCGAGCTGCTGACAGATCGTTGGCAACGTAGCGGCCGACTCCGCTGCGACTCAATTGATCTGATTTCTCACCCACTGGTCGCTTGAGCCTCGCCTGCCGGCACCCAGTCTCGGTACCGGTTCGCAAAGATCCGGGCCAGGCTTCCACCGTGAATGCGTGTGCGTAGTCGGCACCACCTAGGTGTTCGTAGCGGTGGGCGGATCCGGCCCTGCTCTAATGGCGACCAAGAGGAAGAGCTAGTCCCAAGGGGTCACTCGCCCAACCCTGCACCAATGACGGGACGCGGCACCTCCGACAATCCGGCCTAGCGCGGCCCGGCCCAAATAGCGCCCCGCCCTCCCCGCACCACCCCGCAAGACAGAATTTATCGGCAGTTGTTGGCGATTCAGGGCACTAGCGGAATCCCAAGAAACTCTTCTTTCCTGTGGGTTAACCACCATTCGGGCGTGCTGGCTCCGACTAGAGTAGAGCGGGCTAGACGCGCCCTGAGTGTTCTGCCTCACCTTGCCACAAGCATAGACCTGTAAACCCGATTACCGAACTCCACTATTGCTCGCTGAAACAGCCTGCACCCCTACCTCGGCGGGCGCCAGCCGCCCCCAGCCGAACAGTCGAACTGATGAGGAACATGACTCCCAACTCCGCACAAGCCTTACCGCAAGTCCTAAATGGGCGCCGCTTCGTAGTGCCGGACTACCAGCGGCCCTACTCTTGGCAGACGCAACAGCTGGAAGACCTGTGGCACGACTTGGACTTGATGACCGACAAGTCCAAGCACTACACCGGCACTCTCGTCCTGAAAGACCTCGACCGGGAGGTCATGGACGATGCTGGAGATGTCTACGTGGAATGCGAGGTAGTCGACGGCCAACAGAGGCTAACGACATGCCTAATCTTAATCGCCGAACTGCGGCAAGCGCTTCTCAAGCTGCCCCATGATCTCGCGGCGCCCCGCGCTGAAAATCTCGAAAAGTCCTACGGCCGCCTGGTCGTCGGCGGCCTACCACAAGCACGCCTCCAGCTCGGGGAGGATCTCAACAAGCATTGGATGGAAGTCATCCTCGGCAATGGCCAGCAATCCAAACAGATACTCACAGAGGGTGAAATCCGCCTAGATGGCGCGAAGGACTTTTTCCGAATTAAGCTCGATGAACTGACTGCAGACCTCGACCCAAACGACGCGCTTCGCGTCCTCCAGCGCCTTCAAACCCGCTTGACCCACGGGCTGCACTTCCTCATCTATGAGATTGAACCCAGTTCTCACGCGGGAGAAATCTTCGAAACCCTCAATGGCCGAGGACGCCCTCTGACCTCCATGGAGAAAATTAAAAACTACCTACTCTTTCTCGCTGATTATGCTCCGGAAAACTCACGCGGGACATTGGCACGCGAAATCAACCAAGCATGGTCCAACATCTATGCCCTCCTAGCGAGCCAAGACACCGATGAGTCTCTGGTGCTTCGCGCCCACTGGCTTGCTACCCATCAACCGAGAGCACAGAATTGGAAGGGCTCAGTCTCAATCAAACAACGCTTCGCAAGGGAACGCTACGTCCCGGGTTCCGCTCGCCTGTCTTCACGAGGCGGAGAAGACAAGAACCCTGAAGGACCTATTAGATTGGTTCAAGACGTGCGCTCGTACGTGCGGAGCCTTGAGCAGTGCGCTATGTTTGCCGCAGAATTCCACAGTCTTGAAGCCAAATATCAGTCCTTCGGCAACTCGATCTCTCTCCGCGAAGCCAGAAGCAGCGCGGCTCGTTTGAAACGCACCGACACCATCGCACCATTCATGCCACTCATCTTCGCCGCGCGCTTGTTACACCCCGGAGACGGGAAGTTCTACACCCGCCTCCTAGACGCCTGCGAGCGCTACGCTGCGCGCGTCTACCTGATCGGCCAGCGACGCACTAATACCGGGAGTTCCCGCCTAAACACGTTGGCCCACGAACTCTACTGCGGCCGAAAGTCGACGGGCGAGACCCTACAACAAATCACCCACTTCACGCTCGACTACGCCAACGACGAAATAATCCGAGCTGGGCTCTCATCGACCCAGAATTGGTACTTGCGACGAAGCCACAAATACTTCCTATACGAGTACGAGCTATCCTTGGCATCAAGAGTTGACGATGTCCCCCCATTCTCTACCTATGCAGATAGCTCTAACCGAGGTCGAACAACTGAACACATTCTTCCGCAGAATCCGAACTGGGACTCTGGTCAATGGAGTGCCTTTTCGCAGGAGGAACACACGACGCTCGTCAACAGTATCGGCAATCTAGTGCTTACCGATGACAACTCTCATTACAGCAATCATTCTTTCGACCGAAAGAAGGGATCGGCGCAGGCCAAGGGGCCTTGCTATGCCACTTCCCGGCTAGCTCAGGAGCGGGAAATAGCCGAGGTGGACGACTGGACGCCGGAGCAAGTCAGGGAGCGCGGACGCCGCCTACAATCTTGGGCCTTGAAACGGTGGTACGTAGAACGCCCTTCAACAACCCAGGTCATCGTTGCTGGCTCCGAAGACGACGATGAGGACACCGAGACCGAGGCCGTTTCAAATTTGTAACTATTTAGGTACTCAGTGAACCTGGAAAATGTGACCTTCCTGCAAACGGCTGACGAGCCCGCATAGAAGTAGAATCGCCGCATGAAAGGTCGAGATTTCGCGAAGGTGCTTGCAAGATTGCCCCCCAACCCGCCTATCACCACCGCATACGAGAAGAACCATAGGCAGGGCTCGCCAGACCCGCGCACCAAGTACCGCAATCAACGTGACCACATGGTCGGCTGGATGTCCGAGATCGATGGTCCTGGCGCCTACGGGCGAAAGACACGCGGTCGCGATGCAAGAGCGGCCTACAACAGCCTCCGCTGCGCCCCTGCCTTGATCTGGATGGCCGAAGCACTCGGAGAGAAACCCGCAGTGGTGAAAACGGCAGTTGCTGCGTCCGATGCCGCTGGGCCCAACTTCTCCGCCCAGTGCGCGGCCATCCGGAAGGTCGTGACATGGTCACGGATCGAAGAGTTGGTCGGGCTTCAGGACCGAGAGCCCTCGAAGTTCAGACTGCTCGGCCGCCGCTCGCAACAGGAATAGTTGCATCGAGCAGCCCTGGGATTACCGCCGCGGACGGGGACGAATGCTACGAAAATCAATCAGGCGGCTAGAGGTTCAAGCCGCGTAGATCGTCCTCAGTTCCAGCGCCGCAGCGACTGCGTCTAGGAACTCGCGGTTGGTCAGGTACCACTCTTCCCCTACTTCGTTCTTTCGATTTCTGCCGCTTGTATCTCGTCGCGGGTTGGTGTGGCCTGCGGACTTGAGAAGACGCTGGAACGATCGCTCAACCTTCTCGACATCGCGGTCACCAGTTCCGAAGACCCTTACTGTCACCAGCGGTTCCGGTATGTGCGTTCGAGCCCCGGCTCGATGCTGCCGTATACGAGCCGCGACGTCCCGGGCGCGTCCAACTTTGATCAGGGTGCGGTCGTTCTCATCGCTGAGTGGGTTATCGAGGTACCAACCGTAGGAAAACGCGTAGATCCCTGTCACTCCTGCCAACTCGTCAAGTTGGCCTTCTTCTCGTTGCTCGTCTTCGGCTTCGGCCTGCGCCTCCTCTGCGGGATCCAGTTCTTCAATCGCCAAGGCAATTCTGGCTCTGTTACTGGTGAGCAGTTCCAATGCTTCGGGCGAAAGCACGCCCTTAGATCGTTTGACGAGTCCGTTGAGAGCGGACGCCACCGACTTCAGCATTGAGGGACCAGAGGGCGCCCTGCCATCAAGGGCCGCAGCGATCTGCGCCTGGTACTGGTAGACGAAACCTGGGGTGTCGACGTTCAGGCGGTCGGCAATGCCTCGCGCGTCCAGGCCTTCCTCCGAAAGGTTGTACACGTCACCGATCCGCGTCTCCTGGCTGGAGATGAACTCGGCCAGTTCTGCACGCGGCGATAGAGAACCACCAGGGGAGGCCGGTGAAGACGACAAATTGTCCATAGCTCCATAGTGACAGCACCCCGGCCATGCTTGGCATATTCGAGGGCTCTACTTCGTACGCCCGCGAGCTGCATTGCGAGCTTCATGAAGCGCTGGATTGGTCAGGTACCTCCGGGAACTCTACTTCCCCTGGGACGACGGCCTCCTGGTGGTCCGGTTGCCACGGTGGAAGAAACCCGACGGCCGCATGTAAGAACGTGGCTATGTCTTCAACGTGCGACTCGGAAAGGTGGTGGCACCGGAAATCGGGGATCAGGCGTTTCACTTGGTGGCCGATCAGATACTTCCCGTCGGATGACCACTGATCGCCGGTCAACACGTCCCGAAAGGTTGTGAGACGACGCGTAAATGACTCTGGCTCGTCTCTCACTCGGTTCAGCAACGTTGCGGTGTTGAGCGCTTTGTCCGCCATGCTCGACTTTGCGAGAGTGGCAGCTGCAAGGGGTTGCGGTGGGCCTGAGGGTTCTGGGGTTTCTCCCCTAGGGTCGGCGGGGAAGCTGGGGGCTTCGTCAGGGTTGTCCGAGATCGGGCTCCATTCCAGTGGCTCACGGATGCCGTGCACCTGAAGTTGTCGTCGTCCTGCTGCCTGAAGCGGATCGTGCAGTATCGACGAATGCTCAATCAGCATGTGCCGATACTCAGTGCGTTCTCTGCCAGCCGCTAGCGGTTCGGCGAGCACCGAATAACGGTTGTCGCTGCCCGTGAGTAGCTCCCAGAGGCGGGTCGCTAGCAGACGTTCACGGTTGGGCGTGAGCATGAACCCGAGACGTTTCAGGTCCTCCAGTAGTCGGCCGTCGAGCGCTGGCGGCCGCCGAAATGTCCATCGGCGACGGTCGTAGTCGATCGGTGGCGGGTTTCGAAGAAGTGACTCCCACTGCCGGTCAAGTAGGTCGAGCGCCTCCTCTAGGACTCCTCGTTCGTCTAATCGCTGAAGGTGCGCACTTACCGTGCGCGCCGCCGATCGCGGGAGATTAAAGCTGGCCGCTAGTTCGAACCAGCGCTCCCTGGTTCCGATGCGAGCGAGAAGCATGGAATAAGTCACCGCAGCGGCCCCAGTGTCCTTCGCCGACACGGCCGGCAAGGCACTGAGGACGTCTGGCCATATCGACTGTGGCAGGTGCCGACTGCTCAGAGACTGCAGGGCGGTCTCGGTGTAGGGCCAGCCGGGTCGAGCGAAGTAGTCTTCGGCCGGGAGACGGGGCACCCGGGCACTGGTGCGGTGTGTCAGCCTGTCTGCCACTTTCATCTGTTCTTGTCTCGATCGGATGCGAATCGCTGCGGTGAGGTTGCCCCGGTTGCGGCTCTGCTGTTGGGGCACGGGCCGTATTTGGCCACTGCCAGGCACTGGAGGGGGGTGACCGAGATCTTCGTACCGCTCGAGTGCGTGTGCTGCCACGTCCAGCGACGGCGCGGAGATGACATCGATCGCGCTGGTCATGAGAGCCCCGTATTCTGCCGCGGAGAGTTGTGAGCCGTAGATGGGGCCGGGGCCGTTTCCGTGTTCGCCGGCGACGTATCCGGTACCTGCGCTGATGCGCCGGCCCGGAGCGATGTTCGACGTCACTGCGATAGTCAGGTCCGACTCGTTCATTACCAGCGCGTTGATGATCTGGATTGCCGACGATAGGACGTCGTGGACGGGCACAGTGAGCCCGCAAGCCTGCACCATTCCGTGGTCGGCTAGGCGCGCAAGGATCTCATTCATCACCCGCTGGGCCGCGACGTACGGATGGTCTGGGCCGAGGTAGGTCGAGGCAGCCAAGGTGAGGTCAGCGTTGCATCGAGGCGTGATCCGTGTCCGGGCGACCGTAACGTTCTTGTCAGGGCTGACGTGCAGACATCGGTTGGGGTTCGCTGGTACGACGCTTAGTCGGTTCTCTCCTGAGTGCGGAATCCGATCACAAACCGGGCACCGGTCGTTCAATAGAACCGCGTGTTTGATGCATGCCACGCTGACTGGCAGGAACCAGGAAAGGCGCCACGAGCCATCCCGTTCTCGAAGGCACTCCGGGCACCATCGGGCCCCGGAACGTCGGAAGATCTTGCGGCCGCGGGTACGTTCGCCGCGGTTGTCGAAGGTGGCAGGGACCACGCCGTCACTGGCCTTGAGCTCTCGGTGCGGCAGAGATGCGAACGTGGCCAGTTCGAGCTCCCCTGCGGGCACCCCGAAGGCGATCCCCATGGTTTCGTACGGTCTTTGAGCCTGCTCGATCAGTTCATACGGCCGGCCCGACACACCGACACCGAGTGCTCTTAGAAGCTCTCTGGTGGATAGGCCGTTGGCGCCGGCAACAGCTTCGATGAAGCTGTGAAGGTCCTGTCCCGGCTTCATCATCCTGGTGATCGCCATAGGCGCTGGGTCACCGAGCATGACCTTTGTCCTTCCTGCCCCGCCCCGTGAAAGCGCGCAGTTCCGCCGCAGTGGCTCGTCGCGCTGCATCGGCACCAACCGGGAGCGGTGTCCGGTTGATCAGCTGCTCGTCGATCTGTTCAGCGCCGGTTTGCATCGCTAGAAAGGCTGCACGTTTCAATAGTTCGACCAGCGTTCCGACACTCCCGGTGGTTCGCTCGTAGAGCAGGTCCCAAGAGTCAACAAGCTGGCCTTGCGGGTGGGCACATAGCGCCAGTTGAGACTCCAGGGTCGCGACCAGTTGCTTCCATTCGGCCTGTCCGGATTTGTTCGCGGCAGAGATTCTCTCGCCCCGGACTAGTGTCCAGCGTCGTGCGGTCTGGTCCATCCGGCCGTGGGTACGTCGACCGGTGGTGTCATACAGGCCCTTGTCGTCGAGGTCGACGCCGGCGTAGACGCATGTTCCCGCAAAGTCATCGAGCAGCCTCTTGAGGTGGTCGGTCAGGGCCTGCCCGTCTTTACTACCGGCGTTGATGCAGTGCAGATCGTCGATGATTAGAAATTCGGTTTCGGCGTTTGCGAGTGCACCCATGGCGTCCGCCGTCCATCTCTCACCGGTTCGTTTGGCTTCCGGCACGCCGAGGAACGTGGCGATCGACCGGGACATGTCTTTCATCGAGGGGTTCCCACTGAGACCGATCAGCACTGTGGGGATCCGATAGGCTCCCGAATCCGTGCGGTCGCCGTTGCTCTGCCGTGAGCGGCGGTCCACTGTGCGGGCGAAGTGCGTGATGGCGGTGGTCTTGCCCACGGTGGGGGCGCCGTCGATGACCACGGCGTTTCGCGCCGCGTAGCCCCCGACCGGGTTTGTCGAACGGACCAACTCAACGATGTCGTGAACCTCGCGCATGAGCGAGGTCTGCACGGGGGCCATGAAGGAGTGGTAGCGCTTGCGTTGCTCGTTGTAGCTACTTAGCTCCGATGGTTTCATCGCAGCAAGCTGGTCTCGGGTCTTGATGTCGGGCCTCTGCAGATAGGGGGTATCGCAGTATTTCTGCCATGCCTTCCAGGTCTTTTTGTGCGGATCATTGCTCATCAACAGCACCCGCCCACTCGTCGTCCTCATCAGCGATCGCCAATAGGGAAAAGTCGTCGAACACGTCGTCTTCGCCGTCCGGGTCGTCGAGGTCATCGACGGGCTCGTCCTCGATCGGTGGGAGCTCATCATGAAGGGGTATTCGAGCCCACTCCTTATCCGCCTCGGCGAGCTTTCCCATGACTTCCGGCAACCGGGATCCATCGCTCGTCACACGCGAGCGCAGCTGGCGGTCCTTGCGGATCGTCGGAAGCACTGCCTCAAGGAATTCGCGTTCCCTCATCCAGCTGTCGGGTAGATCTTCCGCCCCGATGGCTCGGACCAGTTGCATCATGGCATCGCTGAACGGCGCATCCAGGCCCCGTGCTTGCGTCCACCACAGTGTGTGGATCTCGTTCGTCTCCGGGTCTTGGAAGTAGATTTTCCGGATGTCGTTGACGTCGTAGGCGAAACGGAACTGGTCCGGCCGTCGGACCCGGGGCTCGGTGGACTGCCGGTGGCGGTAGGCGTCTAAGGCAAGCCCGTCGTAGATCCTGTTGTCCCACTGGACTCCGTAGTGCTGAATCGTGCGGGCGACTTTCGGCAGAAATTTGATCCAGTCACCGGGTCGAACGAGGAGCCGGGGCAGTCCATGACACGCGATGGATGCTTCGTACATCTCTGCCGGTGACATGTCTCGTTGCGGCATTCCTGCAAACGTCAGTCCGGACTGTTTGTTGTGGTGATAGACCGTGCAGATCCACTGCCGGATCAGGTTGTCCAGCTCGTGGATGGTCAGTAAGTCCTCTTTGTCGACGTTCAGCCCGCGGAGGGTTGGATCGCTGCCCACGTATCCGGGCAGCATCGAGATCAGCCCGGAAATCAGGGTGCCGAAGAACCTCTCCAGAACGGCTTTGTCAGTCGGTTTGTAGGGCTGCGCCGTGTATACCGAAATACCCAGTTCTTGGCACACTGACACCACGTGCTCTGACACGTACGGTTTTCCCCGGTCGGTCAGGATCGCCTCGGGGCCCACGTAGGGCATGCCCCAGACCTCTCCCGCGGGGACCGATATCTGCTGGGGAACTCCCCTGTAGCGCCATGCGGCCTCTTCGGGGATCTCTTCAGGGGCTGGCATCACCGAACATGCCTGCATGATGACGTTGCCCACGTCGACGCGATTGTTGTACGGACTCGTGACGACGCCGACGATGGTTCGTGTGCCGTAGTCCATCCCCGCGGCGAGTTCCACGCGTGTGACTATGTCTTCGTGCAGTCGCGTCTTGGGCACGACGACGAGGATGTCGATCCGGTGAGAATCGAGAACCACTAGTTGGCCGGGGCGCGTGATGTCCATCTGCCCATGGGCGGTCTTCGGCGCGTCGGCCACCGATGCCCGACGCTTCGTAGACGCAAAGGTTCCCGCGCCCTTTGCGATGTCCTCCAATCGCCGATAGCGGGTCGATTGGCTGGGAAGTTCCGCCTCGTCGCCGCACTCCTGTCGGAACCTGAGGTTGATTTCCCACATCACATTCTTGCGACTACTGGTTGTCTGGCGGACCTGCTCGCCGACGACCTCGCGCGCGATCTCGGTCCACCGCTGATCCGTGCGAAACGCCCGCCGGCGTGTGACGTCCCCCGATACCAAGCCATTAGCTCCGGATTCGCGAAACCTCTTCAGCTTGCGACGCACTGTTCGTGTGGATACACCCATTGCCTCCGCTACCGCTGCTACCCGTTGCTCAACCTGTGCTGGCGCATCCGGGTCATCGACTGGGTTGATGATCCAGGCGAGTTGCCGGACGAGTTTCTCCAAGTCGTCCCGTTCCTCGGGAGCGAGCAGGTCGACACCCGTGACCATCGAGGTCTCGTGCGCAGGATTCGCTTGCTTTACGACCGTGACGAACTCCACAAAGCTCATCGTCGTGATCAACCTCGACGTCAGAGAGCGCAACACGACGTTTGTGCCTTCATTCTTGACGTAGGTCATCAGCTCGTCCTGCACCCTTACGGTGCTGCCCACCGTCGGCACCCATATCGCGCACATCAGGCCGCCCTCTCGTCGGTCGATGCCACCGCAGGCCACAGCACAGTGCTCCGCTTGAGCTGTTCTGACCAGTCGAAGCTGAGATGGCCGTGCCACACCACGTGCAGCGCCGCCGGGACAATTCGGTACCGCTCGACCCGGGGCGGCAAGTCGCTCAGAAGCTGCCTGAACGAGATACCAGACGTAGGCACCGCCTCTCGCACGATGCGGAGGTCGTCAGAGTCAACCAGTCGCGGATTGCGGTAGCCAGCCACGTGAAGCGTGTTTCGCAGTCGCACCGGGTCATCACCTGTCCACAGTCGGTAGTGCCATCCACGTAGCCGGCACGCCTGGCGAAGCCAGGCACTGGCCTCGGCGACACGCTCGGTTTCTGCTCGTTTCGGCGTGGTGACATCGACCAATTCCACGGAGCCGTCCGCATAGGTCAGCAGATAGTCCGGGATCCGGGTACGTAGACGGTCGCTGACCAGATCAGGGCCTGAGACCTGCAACGGCTGAGAAGCAATGTGCACTACGTCGGGATCGGCGTCCGCAGTAGCCAGGAATGACCGCTCGTGTAGCGACTCATAGCCGACGTGCTTGCCAACGGTGGAGGACCACCACAGCCCGTCGTAGTGCAGACGCCCCTTATAGGCGTGGAAGGTACGGAACGGGTTCGAGTCAGCGACATCGTGCCAAGTCACCTCGGCGAACGGGACCGTCCGCTCCGAGTCCTTTCCTTGACGTAGCTCCGCCGTCACCTCAAGTAGCGAGGCGAGACGCGCTGATCCCGAGGGTTTGTTGTCTGACGTGGTCAAGGCATCGCCATTGACCTGCGAATGGGTATGCGTCATGATGACGTTGTCTCCTTCAGGAGAGAAGAATTGGTGTGAAGCCTGAGCGCTTCGCGTGATCACGAGCCGGGTTGCCGCCCGGCTCGTGGCGATTTCGCAGCAGGAGTCGCCGCCCCCACTTCAGATAAGTGGCTGGAGCAGCGGTTACTGGGGTACTTCGATGCGCGCCCCTGCGCGGCTTCTCTACGCTTCAGACGCCTCCGGTGGTTCGACGACGTCGAGGAAATCCGTTAACGCCAGGGCGGCGACGGATGAGACTGAGCGGTGTTCACGGAGCGCGGCTCCGTACAACTCGCGGACAAGCCACCCGGGCAGAGACAGGTGGATGCGCGTCGGCGAGCGGTCATCGACCGGCTGGTCTGCGCGTCGTGGCGCACCGAGCCGTGCGGGCGGAATTTTGTTCATATCGAGAGACCGAAGCTGCACCCGACGCCTGGTCGGTCTGCAGAGCCGCGTTAGCGACTCGGTCGACCTCCCTTCTTTCGGCTCGGGGCAGCTTGTCTCCGATCCGCCCATCTCATCACGGACATCTGTCTGTGGTCAATGGCCATTGATGTCCAATGCGCCCGATTCTGGCGGCGGTGCGTCTTGACCACGTGCGACAAGGGCGACCACTACGTTTAAGTAGTCAGCCATCCTCGATTAAGGACCACCCCGAGTTGCCCACCACGAATGCCGCCTTCATCTGGTCCATCGCCAACAAACTGCGAGGCCCGTACCAGCCCAATCAGTACGGCGATGTGATCCTGCCGTTCACGATCCTGCGGCGCCTGGACGCGATCCTCGCGCCTACCAAGGCGGAGGTGCTCACCGAGTACGCCCGTCTGCAGGACAGCGGCATCGACCTGGAGTGTTCCCGCTAAAGTGGCCACTGCAATTAAGCGGCGAGTTCGTATATGTCTCTGAATCCTAGTTCAAACTCGGCTGGTGTCAAATAGCCCAGTGTGGAATGTCGTCGGGCCCTATTGTAGTACTCCTCAATCCAGGTGAATGTGCTCTTTTTGAGTGCTTTTAGAGTGGGCCACGGGCGCGTGTGAATGAGTTCCTTCTTGTAGCTCGCGAAGAATGATTCTGCGACCGCGTTGTCGAAACAAATGCCAGTGCGCCCCAATGATCGTCGGATATTGTTTTTCGTGCAGTACTTATCGAAGTCGGTGGACGTGTATTGAGTTCCGCGATCGCTGTGGAATATGACTTTTCCGGGTGGTCGACGACGAGCGATGGCCATGTCCAGTGCGTCGGTGACCAGCTCGGTTCGCATGTGGTCGGCCACGGCCCATCCGACGACCATCCGGGAGTGCAGATCGATGACGGTGGCCAGGTACGCCCAGCCGTTCCAGGTCCGTACGTAAGTAATATCGCCGCACCATTTGGTGTTCGCCTCGGCCGCCGTGAAGTCGCGGCCGATGAGGTCAGGTGCCCCAACGGGGCTGTCTCCGGCGACGGTGGTGCGTTTCCACGCCTTCGGGTGGCGGCCTTCCAGACCTGCGACCTTCATGAGCCGCCACACCCGCTTGTGCGAGACCCGGTGGCCGCCGGCGGCGAGTTCCGCACGCATGCGCCGAACGCCGGGACGGCCGTTGAGGTGCTCGTAGTGGTACTCGATCAGCGCTGTTAACTCGTCGTCTCGGAGGTCTCGAGCTGAGCGCGACTTGCCGCGCCACTTGTAGTAGCCAGAAGTCGATACGCCGAGTTGAGCACACATGAACGTGACCGGATATGAATCGGATTCAGCCCAGTCCGCGATAGCCGCGAATTTCACCGCGGGTCTTTCGCGAACCAGGTCGCTACTTTTTTTGCGAACTCCACCTCCATCCGGGCGTGCTTCACTTCTTCGCGAAGGCGCTCGAGTTCCGCCCGCTCGTCCTCATTCAACGGGCGGTCAGACTCACCGTTTCCCTCGTCTCGAGTCTTCTTCACCCATTTCCCCAACGTCATCTCGTGAACGCCGATACTGCGTGCAACTTCGGCGATCGCACGGCCATCATCGATGACCAAACTTACCGCGTTGGCCTTGTACTCGGCAGTGAAGCTCCGACGAGTAGATCCCATAATCCGCTCCCTCTATCTTGGGGGAACTCACCGCTCATCTCCGGGTGTCCACCAGAGCGGGAACGGTCCATCCACGTTGCGCGGTGTACCGGCGGCGGGCTACCTGCCAGAGGTTTTGGACCGCATGGTAGATCGCAGTCGCCACCGCTAAGTCTTGGTCTGGGAGGCAACCGGTCATACTCAGGTGCCATTTCGGACCCTCTTTTGGGGCCTTCGGGCTCGCTGGCTTGTGCAGGTAAGTGTGCATGCGACCGGCATGGAGTTCGATCTCTTCCCCGCCGGTCTGGAGCGTCATCTTGGTGCTGTCGTCCAGCTGAACCATCGTCAATCCGTGCTTGGCGGCGTTGTAGAGAAACGATTCGTTGAGTAGGCGGTGTGCGCTGAACCGAAGCAGTAGTCGAACGGCGTCGACGGTGTTCTCGAACTCTTCATCAGTAGCGGCGATCGCTGCATCTCGTGGGTCACTTCCACCAAGAAAAACGAGCGCGACGTCTTCCCTATTGAACCCGTCTTCGAGGGCCTTTTCGACCTTGTCCTTGAAGGCCGAAAAGCTCGTCGAGGACGCCATACCGATCCATGGGCAGTCTGGTGCTTCCGCATGGGCAAAAAACATGCGTAGGACCATCTCAGCGGCGTGGTGGATGATCATTTCAGCTTCAGTCGCGATGTAGCGCTCCCGCTCGTCGTCCTCGGGGGGGCCGGTCGGTGGAATGCTCAGGCTTCCGATCTGGCGCTCGGCCGCGTAGACAGGCCGCAGTTGCTCCTGCGATAAGGCCATCAGTGACAGCGCTTCGATTCGTAACCGCAGAAAGGCTGCGGGGTCAGCGGTGTAGAACGTGGCATTCAGTTCTGGGTGTAACTCTTTCGCGAGCGGCTTGTCCGCAGACGATTTCTGGTGGCGCTTCTTGCTTGCCCGGTTGTTACGTGCCATCCCGCAATTGTGCCCACTACCTGTCACACTCCGGCATTGAATCCGGCTTCTCGGGTCATGTAGCTGTATGCCATGCTCCACCTTGCTGGAAACGTTCTCCCCAGTCTGGGATGCGTCAGCGGCGCGCGTTGGTATGCGTCGTGCTTCGCGCGACTCGCTGATGCGGCACAATCTTGCGAGACGCTCTGACCAGGATGGAGTGGGTATCGGTCCGATCATTGGCTGTTGCGCAGCAGGGGACCGTCAAATATGACGCCTGTAAAGACGGTCTGCAGTCTCGGCTCGGGTGCCTTCAGTGAAGCGGAATCTGGGTGACGAAACACGAGGTGAACCTGCATTTTCTGTCGCTGTCGTAGGCACATGCAACTCTTCACGGTGTGACCGGGATTGATGTCTTGAGGATTGGTAAGGGGCTGATTCCCCGCCGCTGGAAGAAGTCCATCATCACACTGATGGCTATTGCGATGCTCCTACTGCTCCCGGAGCTGGGCCAACGAGCGGCGTTGTGGGCAGGGGAGCAGTATGCTCAGCGGCTTTCCCAAACGGTTGAATATGCGGGGCTGTTAGATATGGAACTGCCCTAGGGCAGATCAGGGCCGCAGCCAGCGGAACTGACGGACCGCACGCCGATAGCTCCTGACCCCGGTAGGATTCTGCCTGTGGCGTTCGAGAAGTTCCCAGACCCGATCGCCGAGTCCATCGGTCAGTTTCAAGTCGTTGCCTCGGACGGTCAGGTTCAAAGCCCGCAGCGGACCGGCGTGCTGCGGTTCAGCGAGAACCGCGCCAGTCTTGAGGTAAGTCCAGGATTCACTCCGACGGTGAAGTGGACTGAACAGCCAAACGGAGGCTGGGTCGGGAGCCCTAA
>NZ_JAALDW010000495.1:8623-15443 GCF_014145055.1 Dietzia sp. DQ11-38-2 | reverse complement strand
CGCCTGCGAGCAGGTGGCTGTGGATCACCGACAGCCCGTAACAGTAGTGCGGGGGGAGGGTGGTGATGGCGCGATCAGCGGGCTCGATGCGCAGGTACTCGGCGATCGCCGCGGCATTCGACAGCACGGCCCGGCGCGCCTGCCGGACGAGTTTCGGCGACCCGGTGGACCCCGAGGTGCTGAGCAGCAGCGCCAGGTCCGGGTGCAGGTCGTGCCGCGGCGGGGTGTGGTGCGCGGACGCCGGGATCGACTGACCCGCGCCCGCGAGGACGTCCGGGGTCCACGACTCGACGAGAGCCCGCGTGGCCGCGCTCTCCGGCGGCAGGAGCAGGACGACGTGGCCCGCCTCGTGCGCGGCGAGATAGTCGATGAGGAAGTCGGTGGTGTTGCCCCCGATCAGGCCGACCATCCGTCGTCCGGAGTCGAGCGACGGATACTCGGCTGCGCGGGCGGCGACCCGGAGGGCGAGATCGGTGTAGGTGAGGGTGGTGTCGTCGCTGATCACGGCCACCGCACGGCCACGGGCGGCGAGAGGCCCCGCCAGCCCGCCCACCCGTCGGGTGTGGCCCACCTGCTCGATCGTCACCGGACCACTGTAAGAGGTAAGCCTATCCTAGGACAATTCGTTCATCATCCACCGGATCGGACGTCAGTGGTCCCCGCGCTGGTGGCGGGGTCGCCAGACCACGACCGAGGTCGAGCGCGGCACGTGGACCAGTTCACCGCCGACGCGTCCCCGGCCCGAACCGGAACGGAGCTCCGCGAGTTCGTCGGTCAACTCGCGGACCCGGGACTGGAGGGCGTCGACCTGGTTGGTGAGCTGGATGATGCGTTTGATGCCGGCGAGGTTCACGCCCTCGTCCTGGCTGAGTCGCTGCACCTCGCGCAGCATCGCCACGTCGCGCAGGGAGTAACGCCGGCCGCCACCGCTGGTGCGTTCGGGCGTGACGATCCCCAGTCGGTCGTAGGTGCGCAGGGTCTGGGCGTGCAGGCCCGACAGCTCGGCGGCCACGGAGATCACCAGGACGCTGTCGTCCGGGGCCAGGTCCCCCACGTCCCGCCGGGGGCTCATGCCGACCCGGCCCAGCCAGACCGTGGATCGAAGCCCGCCGCCCGCAACGCCTCGTCATAGGCTGCGAGCTCGGCCTCGGCCATCCCGGCGGGGGGCGTCGCCACCCGGAGCGTGACCTTGAGGTCACCGGTCCCGGTCTTGCGTGCGATTCCGCGACCGCGGACCCGCAGGATCTGCCCGTCCCTGGACCCGGCCGGGATCTTGACCGTCACCCGTCCGGTGAGCGTGGGCACCGACACCTGGGCGCCGCGGACGAGCTCGGGATAGGAGACCGGGAGCTCCACCAGCAGGTCCGCGCCGTCACGGTCGAACACGGCGTCCTTCGACACGGTGACCGTGACGTACAGGTCGCCCGACGGGGCCCCGCGGAACCCGGCCTCCCCCTGACCCGAGAGCCGGATGCGTTGACCGTCCTGGACCCCGGCGGGCACCTTGACGTTGATCGTGCGGGCGCGGTCGGTGACGCCGCTGCCCGAACAGTCCGGGCACGGGTCGTCGATCTTGGATCCGGTGCCGCCGCAGTCCGTGCAGGGTTCTGCGAAACTGAACGCGCCCTGGGAGCGCTGGGTGACCCCTGCCCCGTGACAGGTGCTGCACACCTTGGGGCTGGTGCCAGGGCGGGCACCGCTGCCGTGACAGGTCAGGCAGGGCGAGGCGGACGAGAGCCTGATCTGCACGGTCTCGCCCAGTGCGGCCTCGCGGAACGACAGGGTGAGAGAGGTCTCGACGTCCTGCCCGCCCTGCGGTCGCTGCGCCCGGCCCCGACCCGCGCCGGGGGCGCCGCCGCCACGGCTCTGGGTGAACAGGCCACCGAAGAGGTCGGAGAAACCACCGGATCCCCCGGCGCCGCCGGCCCCGGCCGCACCTCCGAAGAGGTCGCCGATGTCGAAGTCGCCGCTGGTCGTGGTGAACCTGCCGCCCCCCGGGGGCGCGAAGCCACCGAACCCTCCGGAGGAGACCTGCGCCCGGAACTCGTCGTACTCCTTACGTTTGGCGGGGTCGCCGATGACGCTGTTGGCCTCGCCGACCCGCTTGAACTTCTCCTCGGCGGCCGCGTTCCCCGGGTTCTTGTCCGGGTGGTTGTCGCTCGCGAGCTTGCGGTATGCCTTGCGGATCTCGTCCGCCGTGGCGTTCTTGGAGACGCCCAGCTCGGCGTAGTAGTCCTTCTCGACCCATTCGCGCTGACTCACCAGACGCCTCCTTCCTTGATCGGGTCTGACAGATCTCGAGTACTCATTCTCCACCTCGACCGCCGGTGTGCGGGTGACCGCACACCGGCGGTGGGTCGGAACAGGTCAGCGGACGGTGACCATCGCCGATCGCAGGGTCCGCTCACCGTGGCGGTAGCCCTTGCGCAGGATCGTGCCCAGCACGGGCTCGGAACCCTCCGACTCGTCCTGCACGGCCTCGTGCACGGCCGGGTCGAACGCATCGCCTTCCTCGCCGAAGGACTCGACCCCCTGGGAGGCCAGCAAGGCGTGGACCCTGTCGGCGAAGGCCTTGAGCGGCCCCTCCTCCAGATCCCCGTGCGCGCGTGCCCGCTCCAGGTCGTCGACGATCGTCAGGAGCTCGGCGAGGACCGACCCCTTGGCGGTGTCGATGATGGCCTGGCGGTCCCGCTCGACGCGGCGGCGGTAGTTGGCGAACTCCGCCGACACGCGCTGCAGGTCCGCCGTCCGCTCATCGAGCTGGGCCTGCAGAGCGGCCGAAGCATCCTGTGACGACGGATCACCGGCGCCCTCGTCGGCGCCACCATCGGCGGACGGGGCGGGATCGTCCTCGACGATCTCCCCTTCCACGGCCTCCGGGGCCGCGGCGCCGGACTCCTCGTCCACAGCCCGGGCGGCGGCCACGTCCTCGGCGTCACCACCGGCCCAGGCGGCCTTGTCCGTCTCCGGACCGTCAGCGTGTGGCGTGGTCACTGGAACTCACCCCTGACTGTCTCGTCGTCTTCTGCCGCGGCCTCGACCTCGTCGGGAGCGACGTCGGCCGCGCCTTCTGCCACGATCTCGGCCTCGGGGGCGACGGGGGCGTCCTGGACGTACTTCTCGTCCACGGCCTCCTCGTCGGTGGCCTCCGGGTCGCCGGGATCGGGCACTCCGGTCACCTCCGTCACTTGTCGCCCTCCTTCGGCTCGTCCTCGTCCACGACCTCGGCGTCGACGACGTCGTCGTCGGCGGAGCCCGCGGAGCCGGGGTCTGCGGCCTCGGCACCCTCGGCCGCGGCGGCCTCGTAGATGGCCTGGCCGACGGCCTGGGCCTCGGTGTTGACCTTTTCCACGGCGGCCTTGATGGCGTCGACGTCCGAACCCTCGAGGGCGGACTTGGCCTCGGCGATCGCGGCCTGGAGGGACTCCTTCTTGTCCGCAGGGACCTTGTCCTCGTTCTCCGAGACGAACTTCTCCGTCTGGTAGATCGTGGACTCGGCCTGGTTGCGGGCGTCCGCCTCCTCGCGGCGCTTGTGGTCCTCCTCCGCGTGGGCCTCGGCGTCCTTGATCATCTGGTCGATCTCCTCCTTGGACAGGCCCGAGCCCTCCTGGATGATGATCGTGTTCTCCTTGCCGGTTCCCTTGTCCTTGGCGGTCACGTGGACGATGCCGTTGGCGTCGATGTCGAAGGTGACCTCGATCTGCGGCACCCCGCGCGGCGCGGGGGCGATTCCGGCGAGCTCGAACGAGCCGAGCAGCTTGTTCTGCGCGGCCATCTCGCGCTCACCCTGGAACACCTGGATCTGCACCGACGGCTGGTTGTCGTCCGCCGTGGTGAAGGTCTCGGACCGCTTGGTGGGGATGGTGGTGTTGCGCTCGATGAGCTTGGTCATCACGCCGCCCTTGGTCTCGATGCCCAGCGACAGCGGGGTCACGTCGAGCAGGAGCACGTCCTTGACCTCGCCGCGGAGGACGCCGGCCTGCAGCGCGGCACCGACGGCCACGACCTCGTCCGGGTTGACGCCCTTGTTGGGCTCCTTGCCCCCGGTGAGTTCCTTGACCAGGTCGGTCACCGCCGGCATACGGGTCGAACCGCCGACCAGAACCACGTGGTCGATCGACGAGATCGAGATCCCGGCGTCCTTGATGACGGCCTGGAACGGTTGACGGCAGCGGTCGAGCAGGTCCTGGGTGATCTTCTGGAACTCCGAGCGCGTCAGCGTCTCGTCGAGGAAGAGAGGGTTCTTGTCCGCGTCGACCGTGATGTAGGGCAGGTTGATCGAGGTGGACTGTCCGCTGGACAGCTCGATCTTCGCCTTCTCGGCGGCCTCACGCAGGCGCTGGAGCGCCATCTTGTCCTTGGTGAGGTCGATGCCGTTCTGTGCCTTGAACTTGTCGACCAGCCAGTCGACGATCCGCTGGTCCCAGTCGTCGCCGCCGAGGTGGTTGTCGCCGGACGTCGCGCGGACCTCGACGACGCCGTCGCCGATGTCGAGCAGGGAGACGTCGAAGGTGCCGCCACCGAGGTCGAAGACCAGGATGGTCTGCTCCTTGTCGCCCTTGTCCAGTCCGTAGGCCAGAGCGGCCGCGGTGGGCTCGTTGACGATGCGCAGAACGTTGAGGCCGGCGATCTGGCCGGCGTCCTTGGTGGCCTGACGCTGGGCGTCGTTGAAGTACGCGGGCACGGTGATGACCGCGTCCGTCACGTCCTCACCGAGGTAGGACTCCGCGTCGCGCTTGAGCTTCTGCAGCGTGCGCGCGCTGATCTCCTGCGGGGTGTAGTTCTTGTCGTCGATCGAGGCCGACTTCCAGTCCGTGCCGATGTGGCGCTTGACCGAGCGGATGGTGCGGTCGACGTTCGTGACCGCCTGGTTCTTGGCGGGCTGGCCCACGAGGACCTCGCCGTTCTTGGCGAACGCCACGACCGACGGGGTCGTGCGTGACCCCTCGGCGTTGGCGATCACGTTGGCCTCGCCGCCCTCGAGGACGGCGACGCAGGAATTGGTGGTGCCGAGGTCGATACCGACTGCACGTCCCATGATGTTCTCCTTCTCTCCGCGTACTCGACCGCGGACGGGGGTGGTCCGAAACTCCGTTGTTAAGCAGACCCGGCTCAAGGCTCGGATCAGTGACACCACACTGCCTCTCCGAGTGGATGCCGTCAACCCAAGTTGAGTCGGACTCGCTGAGGTTTGACGCTCCGTACAACTACCGCCCCGGCCGATCGATTCCCGTTGTGATTCAGATCACAGCACAACATGAGTCTGCCCGACTCAAACAGTGGACGGGGGCGGTACCGGCTCCATGTACTGACAACTAGATGACGCCCTGCGCGAGCATCGCGTCCGCGACGCGGCGGAAGGCGGCGATGTTCGCCCCGGCCGCCAGGTCGCCGGGCTTCCCGTACTCCTCGGCGGTGGCGGCCGTGGTGGCGTGGATGCTGGTCATGATGCGGTCGAGTTCCGAATCGACGCGCTCGAAGTCCCACTGCAGTCGGCCCGCGTTCTGCCGCATCTCGAGCCCACTGGTGGCGACACCGCCGGCGTTCGCGGCCTTGGCGGGGCCGAACAGGATACCCGTGTCGTGTATCACCTCGACGGCCTCTTCGGTGCAGGGCATGTTGGCGCCCTCGGCCACGAGCCGGCACCCGTTCGCGGCCAGGGTCCGCGCGGAGTCGCCGTCGAGTTCGTTCTGGGTCGCGCAGGGAAGTGCGATGTCGCACGTCACCTCCCACACCGGGCGCCCCTCGACGAACTCGCAATCGCCCCGCTCCCGCGCGTAGACCGAGAGCCTCTCCCGCCGCACGTCCTTGACGTCGGCGAGCAGGTCCAGGTCAAGGCCCTTCTCGTCGACCACGTAACCGGAGCTGTCCGAACAGGCCACGACCGTGGCTCCCAGCTGTGTCGCCTTCCTTGCCGCGTACAGGGCGACGTTGCCGGAACCGGACACGACCACCCGCGCCCCGTCGAGGCCGAAGTCGGACTCGCGGAGCATCTCACGGACGTAGTAGACGAGCCCGTACCCGGTGGCCTCGGTCCTGGCCCACGACCCTCCGTAGGCGACCGACTTGCCGGTGATCACTCCCGCCTCGTTCCGGCCGGTGACCTTGCGGTACTGGCCGTACAGGTAGCCGATCTCGCGGGCGCCCACGCCGATGTCCCCGGCGGGGACGTCGAGATCCGCCCCGATGTGATGGGCGAGCTCGGCCATGAACGACTGACAGAAGCGCATGACCTCGCCGTCACTCCGGCCGTGGGGGTCGAAGTCCGAGCCGCCCTTGCCGCCGCCCAGGTCCAGGCCGGTGAGCGCGTTCTTGAAGACCTGCTCGAAGCCGAGGAACTTCAGGGTGTCCTCGTCAACGGACCGGTGGAACCGCAGGCCACCCTTGTACGGACCCAGGTCCGAGCTGAACTGGACCCGGAAACCACGCTGAACCCGGATCGTTCCCGAGTCGTCCACCCACGGCACCCGGAAGGACACCACGCGTTCCGGCTCGACGATCCGCGCGAGGATCCCGCCCTCGACGTACTCCGGATGCTGCCTGACCACGGGGGCGAGAGACTCGAGCACCTCGTGCACGGCCTGCCGGAAGAGCTTCTGCCCGGGATTTCGGGCTACCACGGACTCGAGCGCATCGTGTAGTGCGGCGTCGGCGTCGGACATGGGACCTCCGGTGTAGGGGCTGCGGTGTAGGGGATGCGGTGTAGGGGATGCGGCCTGAGGGACGGTCGGCGTGGGCCACCCGCCGCGGGCACTCACCCGATACCGAACCCCCGCAAGGCCCCTGCCACGGCCGGAACGGCGTCGCCGCCGAGCCGCAG
>NZ_JAALDW010000495.1:7440-8381 GCF_014145055.1 Dietzia sp. DQ11-38-2 | reverse complement strand
TGTCAGGGGCCATGGCTCGCCGCCGGTTCATCCCGATCCACGATCGCGGCCGGGTGTTGATCGACGTCGCGGTGATGCTCGCAGATGGTGGCGAGTCCATCTCCGACATCGGCGTCCTGCGCCACCAATCCGGGGCCCTGGGCCCGGTCGCCTCGGCCCCGACGGTGTGGCGCACACTCGATGAGGTCACTGCCGGTAAGCGCAAGAAGATCCAGGTGGCGCGAGCTCGCACGCGGCGGCACGTGTGGTCCCAACTGCCCGGCGGAGTACCCGCATCGGCGTGTGCGGGGCGGGATCTGGGATCGACGGTCGTGCTCGATGTGGATGCCACCATCGTGGTCACGCACAGCGAGAAGGAACATGCAGCTCCGACATATAAGCGCACGTTCGGGTACCACCCGATCGGCGTGTGGTGCGACAACACAGAAGAGTTTCTCGCCGCGAGCTTGCGCCCGGGCAACGCCGGGTCCAACACCGCGGCTGACCACATCGACGTCCTGGGCCAAGCAATCGCCCAGATCCCCGCCGCTCACCGGCGCGACCTGCTGATCCGCTCCGACGGCGCCGGTGCCTCCCGTGACCTTCTGGATTGGATCACCGAACAGAACGGCATCCGCGGTCGACGGGTGGAGTACTCGGTCGGGTTCTCGGTCACCGCCCCGTTGCGCCGGGCCATTGCGATCGCTCCCGAGGCTGCGTGGGGGCCAGCGTTGAATCCCTCCGGCGACATCCGCGACGGGGCTGAAGTTGCTGAGCTGACCGGGTTGCTCGCCTCCAGGATGCTCGCGAAGTGGCCGGACGGGATGCGGGTCATCGTGCGCCGCGAACGACCCCACCCCGGCGCCCAGTTGTCGATGTTCGAGGAGATCGACGGGTGGCGCTACCAGGCGTTCGTGACCAACACCATCACTGGTCAGCTGCAGTTCCTCGAGGCCCGACAC
>NZ_JAALDW010000495.1:5985-7245 GCF_014145055.1 Dietzia sp. DQ11-38-2 | reverse complement strand
CACGTGGCAGCCCGACTGGTCCACAGCGGCCGCAGGCGGCGGGTGAAGATCCCCGAAACCTGGCCGTGGGCCGCCGCCATCGTCGCCGTATTCAACACAATCGCCGCGATTCCCAAACCAGCCTGACCCCGCCTGCCCGCCCTCGATAGCACCACCGGAGACCCGCCCACCGGCAGCGCCAGCCGGCACCCTCGCACGCCCACAGACTGAAAAAGCGTCACCGTCACGCGACAGCAGCAGTCCTTACGGCCCGTGAATCACCGGGGCTAGTGGCTAAAAGACGACGCCGGGTTCCGGGGCCGGGATCCGTGGCACCGGCGGGGTGTCGCCGGTGTGGGTCCACTGCTCCCGGGGGAGCGCCGTGCGCGCGGCCCAAAATACGCTGGAGGGGTCCGTGCTCCCACCGCCACCCAACCACCACGGCCCCGTCGCGGTCACGGGCCAGGGGCTGGCGGCGGCGCGGGCCATGCCATCCTCCACGCCGGGGTCCCGAAGGTCAACGACCACGACACCATCGACGGCCGCGACGGTCTGACCGTCGGGACCGCTGAAGGTGACGGTCAGGCCGGTCATGGGTCCAGTGTGCGCTCGCCCGAGTACTTCGGGACGTAGGAGAAGGTCTCCCCGTAGCGGACTAGCCGCCCCATGGGCTGGTCGTCGCTGGTCGTGCCCTCGAAGTAGACGCCATTCTCGCCAGGAGACTCCCGAACCTCTCGCACCGCCAGAAGGTGGTCCACCCAGTTGACGACAATGGCTTCGACGTCTCCGGGTTGGACCTCACCAAGGATTCCCCGGCGGTACTGGCTATCGACTCCACCATCCTCTCCGTTCGTGATCACCGGAGCCAGTCCCAGAAGGACTTCGGCATCCAGCCTTGACGATCCTGTGTCACCACGCTGATGAACCAGTGGTCACCAGCATCAGTTACAGCCTTGATTCGTTGGTGGGCTTGATCGGTGGTCAGGTTCGTCTTGACGAACCATGTGGAGTCGAGTGGATGGTTCCAATCGCCCATCGCCTTGATGGTGTCGTAGACGGCTTCGTAGTTCTGACCTGGACTGTTGAGGTCGTAGGTAATGAGCAGGGTGGCCACTTGGGGCCTCCTTCCGTCGGAGTTCCGCCGACGATAACAGTGGGCTCCGACACTGTCGGGACAGTCTGAGCGCCCCCTCATGCCTGGCTCCAGGCCTTGACTGGCACGTCCCTGGCACGGACGCCGTCCGACTCTCCAGTTACGTGCCCTCACCAGCGCAAACCCAA
>NZ_JAALDW010000495.1:0-5975 GCF_014145055.1 Dietzia sp. DQ11-38-2 | reverse complement strand
TACGGCCCGTGAATCACCGGGGTTAGTCTCGTCGGCCGCGACAGCGGCCCGGAGCATGTCGAGGACAGTGTTGATCGCCTCGTCGGCGGCCTGTGACGCTTCGCGCCATCCGGTGACGGCGTCGGCTAGGTTCACGGCCTCGGAATCGGGATCGCCTACAGTCGCGCCGTTGGTGGCGCTGCCGGACACGTACAGCGGGATTGACAGACTGTAGTCGTTGGCTTTGATCGTGTCGAGGTCCACTACTGCGGCGAACCCCTCGACGTCCGCAAAACCTCGGTAGGCCTCGAGGATCTTTTTCTGATGCGACTCGCGGAGGAACGATTGGGCCTGCTCCCGCGCCACCTCGTTGACTGCGTTGATGAACAGGATCTTGTCTGTGTGGTCCTCCGGCTTGCTGGCACGCAGCGTGATGACCACAGCCTCCATCGGGCTGTTGTAAAACAGGCCCGCGCCCAGGCCGAGCACACATTCGACGAGGCCGGACTTGATGAGTTTCTTCCGCAACGCGGCTTCCTCGCGGCGGAACAGCACACCGTGGGGGAACAGGATCGCCGCTCGCCCGGACTTGGGATCGAGGCTGGCCGCGATGTGCTGGAAGAAGGCGTAGTCGGCGCGGCCCTGCGGTGGGGTGCCCCACGTGTTCCGTCCGTAGGGGTCGGAGGAGAACGCGCCCCTGTTCCAGTTCTTGATGGAGTACGGCGGGTTCGCAAGCACCACGTCGAAACGGTGGAGCTTGCCGTCGGCGTCGAGGAGTTTGGGTTCGGCCAGGGTGTCGCCGTGTTCGATGCGACCGTCGATGATTCCGTGGAGGAATAGGTTCATCCGTGCGATGGCGGAGGTTCCAAAGTTGCGTTCCTGGCCATACAGCCGCAGGTTTCGCCATTCCTTCCGCTGACGTTTGAGTTCGGCGGCAGCGGAGATGAGCATCCCGCCGGTGCCGCAGGTCGGGTCATAGACCGACTCCCCAGATTCCGGTTCCAGCATTTGGGTCATTAGGTGGACCAGGGTGCGGTTGGTGTAGAACTCCTGCGCGGTGTGGCCGGAGTCGTCGGCGAACTTCTTGATCAGGTACTCGTACCCGTTGCCGAGTTCGTCCTCGGGCAGGTTGGTAATGGACAACGTGCGGGAGGAGAAGTGTTCGATCAGCTCGGAGATCGTCGAATCTGGGAGTAAGTTCTTGTTCCCCCAGTCGCCGTCCCCGAAGACGCCCGGCAGGGTGTCTGGGTTTGCATCCTCGATCCTGCGCATAGCGGTGCGCAGGACGGTCCCGATGTTCGTGGTGGCCTGGCGGATATCATCCCAGTGGCAGCCGTCCGGCACGACGAATCGGTGGTTCTCCGGTAGAGCCGCCAATTCCTCGTCACCGTAGTCGGCCATGGCCTCGGCGAACTCCTCGTCATAGACATCGGAGAGCCTCTTGAGGAACACCAGCGGGAAGATGTACTGCTTGTAGTCCCCGGCGTCGATGAGTCCGCGCAGGATGATCGCGGCGTCCCACAGGTAGTTCTCCAGCTCACGTTGGGTGATGCGGGTGCTCATGCCGAAACCTCCTTGGCGATGTGGTCGGGGGACAGACCCCACTTGGCGAGCTGATCTTCTAGTTCGGCGCGGGTCTGGGCAGCCCGCTCTTGCGCCGTTTCCAGTCTCGCCAGGGCATCGGCCAGCGAGACCTCATCGCGGCCCGTGTCGGCCTGGACGTACAGCGGGATGTTGAGGTTGTAGTTGTTGGCCTTGATCTCTTCGATGGTGGCGACCTTGGCGAGGTGCTCTACGTCTTGGTAGTCGCGGTAGGCGGCGAGGATCGTCTCGGCGTGTTCCGGCTCGAACGTGTTCTGGTTCCGGCCCCGCCGGTAGAGCTTCTCGCCATTGATGAACAGCACCTGGTCTCGCTGTTTCTCGTCCTTCTGATTGCGCAGGACGAGGATGCACGCCGCTAGTCCGGTGCCGTAAAAGAGGTTCGGTCCTAGACCGATGACGGCCTCTACCTTCCGAGAGTTCAGGACGTGGGTGCGGATCTTGGCTTCGGCCCCCTGGCGGAACAGTGCGCCCTGCGGGAGGACGACGGCGATCCGGCCCGCATCAGGTGTTGCGGATGTGATCATGTGCTGCACCCACGCCCAGTCCGCGTATCCCGTCGGCGGGACACCGCCGAGCTTGTTGCGTCCCCACTTGTCGTCTGCCCACTGATCGTGGCCCCACTTCTTGAGTGAGAACGGCGGGTTGGCGACGACGCAGTCGAACTGCGCGAGGTGGCTCCCCGTGAAGAAAGCCGGTTCGCGGAGGGTGTCGCCCTTGGCGATATTGAAGTCGTCGATGCCGTGCAAGAGCAGGTTCATCTTGGCGATTGCCGAGGTGGTGAGCACCTTCTCCTGGCCGTACAACTTGCCGAGGAGGGTCTTGGCGTTGCCGCCGGCCTCCTCGACGTGCTTGATGACCTCGATGAGCATGCCGCCGGTGCCGCAGGCCGGGTCGTAGATGCTCTCGCCTTCCTGCGGGTCGAGGATGTTCACCAGCAGCGCCACCACGGAGCGCGGGGTGTAGTACTCACCGGCCTTCTTGTTGGACTGATCGGCGAACCGCTTGATGAGGTACTCGTAGGCGTTGCCGAACACGTCAGGGGCGACTGCGGCGTTTGACAGGGTCTTGGATGAGAAGTGCTCGATGAGGTCTGCGAGTTTGGCGTCGGGCAGCTTCTCCTTGTTAGTCCAACTCGCGGAGCCGAACACCCCGTAGAGGGTGTCGGGGTTGGCGTTCTCGATCTCACGGAACGCCGCCTGGAGCGCCGCGCCTATGTTCTCGGTCCGCTCGCGGACCGCTTCCCAGCTGTGGCCGTCGGGGATGACGAAGCGATGGTTCTCGTCAAACTCGGCGAAATCGAAGTCGCCACCGGACTCTGCGAGCGCCTGAGCGAACTCTTCGGCGTAGACGTCGGAGATCCGCTTGAAGAACATCAGCGGGAAGATGTACGCCTTGAAGTCCGCCTGATCGATGCTCCCTCGGAGCATGTCCGCAGCCCTGGCCAGATAGTTCTCCAATTCGGACAATGAAATGGGCACCGTGGGCTCGGCGTATGACCTGGCTAAGTCCAAGGCTTCGTCTTCGGTCATGGTGGGCGTTACCGTCCTAAGTGATTGGCGGGCGAGGGCATTTGGCACCGCGCTAGCGGGCTGAACGCGGGGGCTGATGAGCCCTAGATAAGAGAGCTTTGTCAGTAACGTATCCGGTGGGTCAGACCCCGATGGAGTCCTGTCCGGCACTTTGCCCTCGTGGGGAAGGTGTCTGTCGTACCTGCCCCACGAGGGTTGGCCGTTATCTCTTAGGTCGCCGTGGCGTCGAGGTTGATGTTGAAGCGGACGGCGTCTAGGAGGCTGGACGAGAGAATCTCGCTCGCCTCAGTGATGGACTGCGCAGCGTTCCGGAATCTTGCGACTTCCGCGAGCGCGGCGACGAGGCGTTGCTGGTCGTCCATCGGCATGAGGGGGATCTCGAGGTCGATGATCTTGGCTCGCTGGATGGTGCCGCCGGCGAGGAACCGGGTGTTCCAGGATCCACTGAGCATGGCCGCCAAGTAGTGGGGGTCCACGACGTCTGGCTTGAGGACGCGAAGCAGTTCGATGACCGGTGACAGCAGGTGCCCACCGTCGTCGTCGACCAGGGCTCGGATGTCGAGCTGTGTGATGACCAGGATGTCTGACGGTCGGGTCAGCTCCATGCCGTCCTCGAGCAGGTCCGCTGTGGGCGGGTCGGGAAGGGTGCGGGTTTTGATTGCCCGTGCTCCCACCATTGCTGCCTTGAGGTCATCGTTGACGTCGCGAGGTGCGCGATGCCGTATGCGCTCGATGACGCCCTCGCGGATGAGGTCCTTGACGGTGAGGATTCGCGAGGGGGCGTCCTGTGCGAATGTGACCTGACCGGACTCTTCGACCAGGACCTGGGTGGCTTCCCGGATCGCTGTGGAGGAGTCGGCGTAGGCGGCGTGCACCTCGTCGACGGAAGGCTCCTCGGTGGCGAGCCAACGCTTCGGGGTCAGCTGAGCGTCATCGTTGATCAGATCGTCCACCGACACCCGGACATGCGGAACTTCTGCCAGGGCGGTGGGGGCTTTCAGCCACTGTGAGACATGCGCTTCGGCGTCTGCGACTTCCGATGCGTCGATGAGTAGCACGTCCGACTGCTCGTTGTTGGGGCGTCGGAGCACCCACAGGGCGAGCTGGATGGAGGTATTGGAGGCCATCCCACCGGGCAGCCCAACGATGGTCTCGACACAGCCCTGACGCAGTAGTTCTGCGCGGATCCGTCCTTCTCCTGCGCCCCGGAAGAGCGCACCGTGGGGGGTGATGACGAACGCGCGTCCAGTGTCAGTGAGGTGTGCGATGGCGTGCTGAAGCCAGGCGGTGTCAGCGTTATGGGCTGGCGGTGCGCCGAAGACGAACCGGGGATCGGTCAGACGGAGGTCGTAGTCTAGTCGCAGGCTGAAGGGGGGTTCGGCGATGACGACATCAGCCCGCAGTTCGGGATCCGGGTCGATATGGAGGGTGTCACCCTGCGTCAGATTGAGCGGCACATTGTGGAGTGCGGCCCGGACCTGTGCGACAGCGAGTGCGCGCTCGTTGATGTCGTGCCCTATATAGCTGTCGAAGCTGCCGGTGTCAGCAAGCTGGATCAGAGCGGACGCGATCCCACAGGCAGGATCGTACACAACCCCGCCTGGATGGTTTGAGGCCACGGATGCCAGCAGTTGGCTGGTGCGTGATCCGATGACGCCAGACCAACTCCCATGTCGGCCTTCGGCCCGGGCGGTGCGCTCGAGGACGAAGTCCACGACCGAGGCCAACTCGGACTCGTCAACGGCATCGATCGATTCACGGAGCTTCTGGATGCGGCTCTGGTCGGAATCCGACGGGAGCCTCAGAGATGACAGTCGGAGTGGCTCGGGGACGTTTTCTCCCAGGGCCCGCTCGGCTGCGAGGGCGACGACGATGTCGGCGGCCTGGTCCGGCGTGTAGATGCCGCGAAGTGTGTTCATCGCGGTCCAGACCTGTGCTTCCGTCGAAATCCGGTCGACGGTGTAGCCCTGCTTCGTGAGCCATGTCTGCACCTGGGACAAGGCGTAGAGCGGCTTGGTCTTGGTGCCGGCGGCCTGTGGCGGGAAGTCGTCGTGGCGGCGGCGCCAGTTGCTCACTGCTGCGCGGGACACCCCGGCGAGGTCAGCGATGTCGCTCGAGGAGACGAGGGACTTTGGGGAGGGGGACGGGCTGCTCATGCTGCACCTTCGGTGTTGGTCTGGTGTGGGGTAAAGGTCACGGTCTGCGAGGCGGCCATCTGCAGTCTCTTGGCCAGTGCGGTCTGGTGTGCCACGACGGTGACCTTGACGCCGTGGCCGCCGAGGGTGGCGACGGTGTCGGTGAAGATCCCATCTCCGGAGACGAGGATGACCTCGTCGAATCGGTCGGCGATGTTCTCGTTATTTAAGACATTCAGTAGGGCGTGGTCTGCGCCGTCGATTCCGGTTCCTACGACGATCCGGGCGGAGCTCCAGACCGGCCAGGTGTGGATCGCTCCTGCCTTGCTCACTCCGACGATGACCTGTTCTTGGCGTTGGAGTCCGAGCGTGGAGTCGAGCATCCTCCGGGCCCATTTCGCTTCGGCGAGGGTCCGGATCGACCCACCGGAGATGTTCTCTATGTCGACCAGTGTCAGGCGCCTTCCTCGTAGTGCCGGTGGGCGCGTCTTGTGGTGATCCGTGCGGGCGGTGGTCTTGGCCGGCTGCAGTTTCTGTGTACTTGTTTTGTTCATGGCTATGACTGTAGACCGCCCGACTGCGTAGCGCAAGTGAAAACCGCAAAACAGTTGAAAAGAATTTCGGGCGTGAACTGGTGCCTGGCGCCTGCGTCGGCGGGCGTCCCGTTGGGGTACACCCTTGCGGGACGATGTGCCGCCAACTATCGCTTGTGACTCTCAGCTTCGATTGG
>NZ_JAALDW010000494.1:374-5667 GCF_014145055.1 Dietzia sp. DQ11-38-2 | reverse complement strand
CGGGCCCACAGCCGATCAGTGGGAGGTGGGGGTGGCCCTGGCCGCCCGCGAATGGGGCCCGGACTCCGAGGGGATGCTGCGACTGGTGCTGTCCCGCGGCCCGGAACGAGGGGGCCCGGAGACGGCGTACATCACCGTCGCACCCGTCGGCCCGCACGCCGTGCGGGCGCGGGCGCAGGGCATCGCGGTGACCGTGCTGGGGAGGGGATTCCCGGCGGACTTCGCCGCGTCGGCGCCCTGGATGCTGCTCGGTGCCAAGACCCTGTCCTACGCGGCCAACATGGCGGCACTGCGCCACGCGGCCGCGAACGGGTTCGACGACGTCGTGTACCTGTCCTCCGAGGCGGAGGTCCTCGAGGGCCCCCGGTCTACGGTCGTCATCGCCCGATCGGGCGAACTCGTCAGCCCGCCGGCCGAGGTGGGGATCCTCGAGGGCACCACACTCGGGGCGCTCGCGGAGGTGGCGAAGCGCGACGGGGTCCCGGTTCACCGCGAGAGGCTCCTGCTGTCAGATCTGCTCACCGCCGATGCCGTGTGGTTGCTCTCCTCGGTCACCCTCGCCGCACGTGTCCGCCGCATCGACGACGTCACACTGGACGGGCCCGAGCCCGGGATCGACGTGGCCGGGATGGTCGACCGCGCCGTCGGGCGGGCCCAGGGCTCCGATTCTGGATAAATTCCCTTCATCCTCCCTGCTAGGGGTGTCCAAGACCACACAGTGCCGTATTGAGTACCGATACCCCTAGGCGTACCGTCCTGCATAGGGCCGCCCGATCAGGTCGTGGCGGTATTCGTAACAGGAGCTCGGGCTCATGGACGTACTCGACATCTCGCGGTGGCAGTTCGGGATCACCACCGTCTATCACTTCGTCTTCGTCCCGTTGACGATCGGTCTGGCCCCCTTGGTGGCGGTCATGCAGACCGTGTGGGCGGCCACCGGGAAACCCGGGTGGTATCGCGCCACGAAGTTCTTCGGAAAGCTCTTCCTCATCAACTTCGCGCTCGGCATCGTCACCGGAATCGTGCAGGAATTCCAGTTCGGGATGAACTGGTCCGAGTACTCCCGGTTCGTCGGCGACGTCTTCGGTGCGCCCCTCGCTCTCGAGGGCCTCGCTGCGTTCTTCCTCGAATCGACCTTCCTCGGGCTGTGGATCTTCGGCTGGGGACGTCTGCCCAAGGCGGTCCACCTCGCGTCCATCTGGATGGCGGCGATAGGGGTGAATCTGTCCGCGTACTTCATCATCGCCGCCAATTCCTTCATGCAGCACCCCGTCGGCGCGGTCTACAACCCCGAGACAGGGCGGGCGGAACTCACCAGCATCTGGGCGCTCCTGACCAACCCGACGGCGCTCGCCGCGGTGCCACACACCATCGCGGGCGCCTTCCTCACCGCCGGGACCTTCGTCGCCGGCATCGGGATGTGGTGGATGGTCCGCGCCTCGCGCCAGCAGGTCGAGCTCGTCGCCGCCGGCGACGTGGACGCCGGGGCGGAGAAGAAGACCCAGGCACGCGAGATCTTCCGGCCGGTCACCCGGCTCGCGCTGTGGGTGATGATCGTGTCCGGAGCAGCACTCATCGCCACCGGGGACATCCAGGGCAAGTTGATGTTCGACCAGCAGCCGATGAAGATGGCGGCCGCGGAATCCCTGTGCCACACCGAGACCGACCCGAAGTTCTCCGTTCTGACGGTGGGGACACACAACAACTGTGAGTCGGTCAGCCACCTCATCGAGGTCCCGTACGTTCTCCCGTACCTGGCGGAGGGGCGGCTCTCGGGCGTCGAACTGCGCGGAGTCCAGGATCTCCAGGCGCACTACGAGGAGCAGTTCGGGCCCGGCAACTACTCACCCAACCTCTTCGTGACCTACTGGAGTTTTCGGGCCATGATCGGACTGGGTGTCGGTTCCGCCCTCCTGGCGGTCGTCGGCCTGTGGTACACCCGGCCCTCGGCACCCGTCCCCGATCAGCGCTGGCTCGGGACCCTCGGCATCGCGGCCATCCCGTTCCCGTTCCTCGCCAACTCGGCGGGCTGGGTGTTCACCGAGATGGGACGTCAACCGTGGGTCGTGCACCCCAACCCTGTCGGCGATCCGATGATCAGTCTTCTCGTCGGCCAGGGGGTGTCCGACCACTCTCCGTGGCTCGTGCTGGGTTCGCTGGCCGGGTTCACGATCGTCTACGGCGCCCTGGCCGTCGTGTGGTTCGTGCTCATCCGCCGCTACACCATCGAGGGGCCGCTGGAGCACGATGCGGAACCTCACCTCGGGCCACCCGACGGCGATGACGCCGGACGGCCGCTGTCCTTCGCGTACTGACAGGGAGAGAGCTCATGGGACTCCAGGAACTCTGGTTCATCCTCATCGCCGTGTTGTTTCTCGGATACTTCGTCCTCGAAGGGTTCGACTTCGGCGTGGGGATCCTCATGCCGGTCCTCGGGCGCGGTCCCGACACCCCCGATCGAGACCTCCGTCGTCGCGCCGTGCTCAACACGATCGGCCCGGTGTGGGACGGTAACGAGGTCTGGCTGCTGGTCGCGGGTGGGGCGATGTTCGCCGCGTTCCCGGAGTGGTACGCCACCCTGTTCTCCGGCTTCTACCTCCCGCTGTTCCTCATCCTGATCGCATTGATCCTCCGGGCCGTCGCGATCGAGTTCCGGGGCAAGATCGACACCGCCGCGTGGCGGCGCAGATGGGATCTGGCGATCGTCGTCGGCTCCGTGGTGCCCGCGGTCCTCTGGGGAGTGGCGTTCGCCAACATCGTCCGGGGGCTGGCCATCGACTCCGACAAGAACGTCACCAGCACTCTTTTCGACCTGCTCAACCCGTATGCCCTGGTCGGTGGCCTCCTCACCCTGACCGTGTTCACCCTCCACGGGGCCGTGTTCATCGCGCTGAAGACCTCCGGGGAGCTGCGGACCGAGGCGGTCAGGATCGCGCGGATCCTGGCACCGTCCGGGTTGGCGCTGGGCGGGGTCTTCACACTGTGGACACAGCTGGCCCACGGGCGCATGTGGACCTGGGGCGCCGTCGCGGTGGCCGCCGCCGCCCTCGTCGGTGTGGTCGCGGCGGTCTACGCGGACAGGGAGGGTCGGGCCTTCGCCGGTACCACCCTGGCCATCTCGGCGGTCGTCGTCCTCCTGTTCGGTTCGCTCTTCCCGGACGTCATGCCCACCACGTTGGCGGAGGGGGTCGGTCTCACCATCGAGAACGCCTCGAGTTCGCACTACACCCTCGTCGTCATGACCTGGGCCGCCGCGGCCCTCACCCCGGTGGTCCTGGTCTACCAGGGCTGGACCTACTGGGTGTTCCGCAAGCGCATCTCGGTGGACCAGATCCCTCCGTCGATCGGCCTCCGGCCCGCGCGGTCCGGGAGGAGCTGACCCCCGGTGGCGGCCCCACTCGATCCCCGGCTGCTCCACGAGTCGCGTTCGGTGCGCCGTCACCTCACGATCTCGGTGGCCCTCGCGGCGGTCACGGCCGCGGCGACGGCCGCGTTCGCGATCCTGCTCGCCCGGGTGCTCGCGGGCGTCATCACCGATCCCTCGGTGCGTGCGCTCGACGCCTGGACAGAGGAGCTGACCGGGCTGACCGTCGCGGCCGCCGTGCGGGTCACCGCGACATGGGCGCAACAGCGTCTGGCGCGCGCGGGCGCCGGAGAGGTCGTCGACGACCTCCGTGCCCGTGTCGCACGCGCCGTGGCGGGATGGGATCCGATCGAACGCCGACGGCGATCGGCCGAACTCGACGCCATCCTCACCACCGGACTCGGGGGCCTGGTGCCCTATCTCGCCGGGTACGTGCCGGCGCTGACGACCGCGGTCGTCGTCACCCCCGCGCTGGTCGTGGTGGTGGCACTGGTCGATCCGCTCTCCGCCGTGGTGATCGCGGTGACGCTCCCGCTGATCCCGGTCTTCATGATCCTGGTGGGCACCCTCACGAGGTCACGCACCGAGCGGCAGTTGCAGACCATGTCGACACTGTCCGCCCGCGTCCTCGACCTCATCGCGGGAGTGCCCACACTCGTGGCGCTCGGACGGGAACGCGGGCCGGAGGTTCAGGTCGCCGCGGCCGCCCGGGCTCACCGTCGCGCCACGATGGACGCGCTGAGGATCGCGTTCCTGTCCTCGATGGTCCTCGAGCTCCTCGCGACGCTGTGCGTGGCGCTGGTGGCGGTAGGGATCGGTCTGCGGCTCGTCGTGGGCGACATGGATCTCGCCGCGGGGATCGCCGCACTGATACTGGCGCCCGAGGTGTACCAACCGCTCCGCGCGGTCGGTGCCAGGTTTCACGAGTCCGCCGACGGCGCCCTCGCTGCGGACCGGGCCTTCGAGGTGCTCGACGGTCGCGCGGGCGAGCGGCTCGACGATCGGTCCGGCAGGGGAGGAGGCGGCACGGTTCGCGTCGCCGAGGGGCCCGCCCGGATCGAGATCGAGGGCCTCGAGGTGCGCAGCCGCGACGGGATGCGGCCGGCCGGTCTCGACCTGGTCGCCGAGCCCGGCCACCTGACCGTCCTCACCGGACCGAACGGATCGGGTAAGTCCACCGCCATCCTCGCGTTGTTGGCACTGCTGTCGACGTCGCGGGTCGAGGGGGGCCGGATTCGTATCGGGGGGATCGACGTCGAGGACCTCGATCGCGAGACGTGGTGGTCGCGGGTCGCGTGGCAACCCCAGAGTCCGACCCTCGTGTCCGGCACCCTGCGCGAGAACGTCGAGCTCTTCGGTGTGGACCCGGCTCGGCTCGACGCAGCGGCCCGGTTGGCGGGTGTCGACCGCGTGGTCGCGGAACGGGAGGAGGGATGGGATAGCCCTGTGGGCCCCGGGGGCGGTGGACTGTCGACGGGGGAAGCGCATCGGCTCGCGCTCACCAGGCTGTTCGCCGCGGACGCCGATGTCCTCGTCGCCGACGAGCCCACCGCGCACCTGGACGGGGAGACGGCCGGTCGGGTCGCCGACGCCCTCCGCGACCGGGCGCGGTCCGGCAGCACCGTCCTGGTCGTTTCGCATGCGCGAGAGGTCCTCGACTCCGCCGACGTCGTGGTGACACTCACCGCCGCGGGCACACCCGCAGCGCGACCGGAGGTGGCCCGGTGACCGACTTGCGCTACGTCCTCGCGCTGCTGGAACTGGACCGCCTCCGGGTGGCGCGGGCTGTGCTGATCGCCGTTCTGACCCTCGCCGCGGCGGGGGCGCTCGCCGCGATCTCCGCATGGTTGATCATCCGGGCGTGGGAGCGGCCCCCCGTGATGGACCTCACCGTCGCCGTCGTCGCCGTACGCGCACTCGGTATCGGCC
>NZ_JAALDW010000494.1:0-297 GCF_014145055.1 Dietzia sp. DQ11-38-2 | reverse complement strand
TGGGAGCGCCTCTACCGACGGTTGGCTGAGGGTTCCGCCACGCCGGCGCTCCGCAGCGGTGACGTACTCCTGCGCTCGGGCCGCGATCTCGATGTGGTCGCGGACACCGTGGTCCGCGTCCTCATCCCCGCGATGGTGGCGGCCGCGTTGTCGACCGGTGCGGTCGTCGCACTCGCGCTGCTGTCACCCTTGGTCGCACTGGTCATGGCGGTCTGCGTGGTCCTCGTCGGGGTGGTCTTCCCCGCCCTGGCCGCCCGGGCGGCGCTCGGAGCGGAACGGGCGGTCGCCGCGGCCAGC
>NZ_JAALDW010000493.1:215-1764 GCF_014145055.1 Dietzia sp. DQ11-38-2 | reverse complement strand
GACGCCGACCCACCGGGAGCAGCCCCGCCGGTGATCTCGGGCGCCGCGGGTAGCTGTCCGGCCCGCTCCGCCCACCAACGGCGGTCCTCGTCCTGCCCGGGACCAGCCGGGACTCCCCCTGCCGCGCTACTGCGCACGTGGTCGGCGAAGGTGCGCTGCGGAGCAGGGCCAGGGTCCTCGCCGCGGTACACCACTCCCATCTCGGAGTGCAGGAGGCCGAAGCTGTCGGCGTCGCAGACCAGCACGTCGACGCTCCACCCCACGTGCACCGCGTCGGCGGTGATCGCGAGGTACGGGCAGACCAGCGGCCACCGTGACGCCGGGGCGCGCCGCGTCGACAGGCGGTCACGCCACCGCCGGAGCCCGGTCTCGGGGTCGTCGGACTGCCTCAGGTCGGTCACGTCGAGCCGGAAATCCTCGGGCCTGATGTCGACCTCGTGCATCCCGTCCAGCTCGACGACCGTCCGCAGCATCGGGTGCCTCTGCACCATCGTGCGGAACGCGGCCTCGAACCGATCCGGATCCAGTGAACGGGCACGGAACTCCACGAAACTGTGGCACGCCGCGCCACCGATGCCGTAGTCGTCCTCGCGGCCCAGGAGGTACGCACGCTGGACCGGCGTCAACGGCGCCGGGTCTGTGGGATCGGGCTCGATGTCCGCATCCCCCGTGCCCGCGCCCCCCGTGCCAGAGTCCTCCGTGCCAGAACCCTCCGTGCCAGAGCCCCCGGACGAGTCCTCCTGCTCCCGACCCGGATCCGACACGACGGCTCCCGCGACACCCCCCGGCGTCGGATCGTCGAGGAGGTCTCGCAGCCGCAGGTCTAGTCCCAGCTCGTCGCGGAGAGTGCCGAGCAGTCGTGTCGCGGCCAGGGACTGACCACCGAGGGCGAAAAAATCGGAGTCGGCGCCGACCTCGTCCCGGTGGAGGCCGAGCGCGTCAGCCCACAGTTCGCACAGACGCGAGAGCGACGCACGGGCCTCCTGCCCGTCCGAGCTCTCCGAGCCTCCCGGGGAGACCACGGTCGATGGTGTTCCGGCGGTCTGCAGGGAGACTTCGGCGCCGGTCGCGCGGTCCACATCCGCACCCTCGATCGTGAGCGGACGGCGGCTGGCGATCACCGTTCCCCGGGACGGTCCGGCGGCGATCCGCCTCAGCAGCGTCGAGGCGTAGTCCGGATCCAGCGCATGTCTCAGCAAATTCCGGGCGAATGCGGCGTCATCGGCGTCGGTCGTCCGCCACCCGTCCCAGGCCACCGCGATCCGCCGGGTCCGCGCTGCCGGCGAGGCGTTCTCGCAGCGCAGTTCCACAGCCCGGCACGACACGGCGTACGCGGCCAGACCGAAGCCACCGGAGACGGAGGCCAGTGACGACATCGCCACGAGGACATCGGGGGCGCGCTCGCCGAGCTGCGCCACCGCGTCCTCGAGGGCGAGCCAGACCTGGACCCGCGCACGATCGTGGGCCAGGAGGGTCTTCGTCCCCGACTCCTGGACCGTCGCGAAGCTCTCCCGGCCCACCACCCCGGTGCACTGCACGACGATCAGTG
>NZ_JAALDW010000493.1:0-194 GCF_014145055.1 Dietzia sp. DQ11-38-2 | reverse complement strand
TCCGGCCGGGAGAGCGCGAACCATCTCGGCGAGGGCGGTGGCGTCGAGGCCGTCCCAGGTGACCACGGACGCCCCCAGGGGGACCAGCTCGGCGGCGACATCTCCCGCGTCACGACGGGTGGTCAGGGTGACGCTTGCCCCGGCAGTGAGGAAGGAGGAGGCGAGGTGGCGTCCCACGGCGCCGAGCCCGCCGA
>NZ_JAALDW010000051.1:0-9400 GCF_014145055.1 Dietzia sp. DQ11-38-2 | reverse complement strand
CACTTCTAGGGGCTTGACCGCCAAGGTTCGTCTCGCAATGGCGTCCATGGGTCAGCCCGAAACCAACGTCGCAGCGCTATGCGAAGAACTGGGCATAACGCGTCAGACTCTGTACCGACACGTATCACCCACAGGAGAGTTGAGACCAGACGGAAGAAGGCTCCTGAAGAAGGCGTGATCCCAACTCAAGCGCCACCTGTCAGCGCGACGCTCGCGTCGTCGCACGGGCAGGTCCCGGGGAGCTCTCTCCCCTACTCGCGAGGCAGAACTGCACTCCGGCCCACCAGCGTGAGCAGCGAGACTGCAATCTTCAGCTAGCCTTCATCGCCATTTAGTCGTGAGACCACGACATTGGCGTCGACATCCTCAGGAACAGCCATCTGTAGGGACTCTCCCTGAAGACTGCCCTGCACCCTGACTGCGGAGAGAATGTCGCCGTCGCTCTTCGTCACCAGGCGCGCGCTTTCGCCAGCTTCGGACGCTTCTGTCGAGAGCTTCTGCACGACTTCAGCTCCATCGCTATCAAGCGTCACGTCAATCATCCTGGGCCCTGACGACGCTGCAGAGTCAACACCCACTCGCTCGAAATCTGCCGGATTGATCAGAATGTTCTCGCCTTGGAACAAGACACACTGCGAGCTCGAATCGTCTGCACAGGTCTCCGAGACGGCCATCTCCAATACGGCCGCCGACTCGCCAGAGGCATTCTCAGAGGCCGCTGGTGCCCCTTCGTCGGCGGTACTTCCGCCGTCCGTGCAAGCCGCTAGGGCCAGTAACAGGGGCGCGACAGCAGCAAGTTTCCACATAGAAGTGGACCCTACCTAACGCCGCTTCCCGTCGCGGCAGCATTGTTGGCTCTGTTAACAGCCACAAGCAGATCCACCCCAGACCAGCCTTAACCTGTCAATCCGAATCATGCCCGCCACTCGACCGTTGGCTGCATCGCATCGCCGTGAAGACGGCTTCTGAAATCGAGGCTGTCGCCTTCTGAAAACGACACTGCAGGCGGCGCGCAACACGCAACGCCGCGCCCTGAAACAGCAGCTCCGCGAGCTCACCACTCACGCTGGCTCACTACCTGAAGACACCCGCCACAGCCCCGAAGCTGCGCCGGCAACGGAGAGCGCCCCCGACCGCGCAGCGCCACCCCCGGCCCGACACGGACTGAGAACCTATGCCAACGACTGAGCCAGACAACAGCAAACCCATCTCCGTCCTCTTCGAACCAGGCGACGACGGGCGCCGGTTCCTCAGCGGCCACTTCGACGAATTCAGAGAAGCACCACCGCCCCACGCACACACGCGGCCAGCGTTCGTGACCACGCGGGAGCACCGCCGGTTCAAAGAGTTCGCAGACACCGTCCGCTCCCACCGCTACATCGGCCTCTGCTACGGACCCCCCGGGATCGGCAAGACGCTCTCCGCCCGCCACTACGCCGGCACCGACGAATGGGAACAATGGCACCCACTTTCCCGCAGCGGCGGTGCCCTGCCGCCCGTGCCCGAAGCGGTCCAGCAAAGCAGAACGGCCTTCTTCACACCTACCGTCGCCGCGACCATCAAGCAGATCGACCAAGGCCTGCCTCGAGCCTGCCAACACATCTCCTGGGCCATCGACTATGCCCAGCACGGCCACGTCGACCCCTACGTTCACGCCGAATCCCAGCACAGCGGGAACACCGAACTGCTCATCATCGATGAAGCTGACCGGCTCAAAACCGCCGGACTCGAACAAGTCCGCGACTTCTACGACCGCCACCGAATGGGCGTCATCCTCATCGGTATGCCCGGCATCGAGAAACGCCTCGCCCGCTACCCCCAGCTCTACAGCCGCATCGGGTTCGCCCACGAATACCGGCCCCTCCGCAGCGACGAACTTACCGCCGTCGTCGCACAGCGCCTCCCGGACCCCAACCCCGATGACTCCGGTCTCGCGCACACGGCAGCTCTGGCCGCGATCGTCCGAGCGACCAACGGAAACTTCCGGCTGGCCGACCGGCTCGTCACCCAGGTCAACCGCATCCTCACCATCAACAAGCACACCCACCTCACCCCCGAAGCCGTCGACGCCGCCCAGGAAGCCCTGCTCATCGGACGCTAAACGGCGCCGAAACCACGACACCTACCGCCGCGATTCACACCTTTCCTCGAGGAACGGACTCTACAGATTGTCTCGTTAAGTCGTCTTGGCGAGAACTGTCGCATCTGACGCCTCGGCAGGGGTTTGTGGGGCACAATCGGGTCATGAGGCACTTGGGGTACACCCGCGTCAGTACCGCCAGTCAGGATGCGCAACTGCAACTGGACGCGCTCGTGAATGCTGGGGTGCAGAAGCGGGATGTGTTCTCCGATGTCACCTCAGGCAGCCGGACCGCGATCGAACGCCCGGGCATGAAGCGATTGCTCGACTACGTCGAGCCCGGCGACACCGTCGTGGTCTGGCGCATCGACCGCCTCGGGCGCTCCCTGCTCGACGTCCTCAACACAGTGAACCTCCTCCGCGCCAAGGCCGTGAAGATCAAATCCCTCTCAGACGGCATCGACCCAGAGACCACCACAGGCCGGCTGATGCTGGGCATGCTCGCCACCCTGGCCGAATACGAACGCGAACTCATCACCGAGCGAGTCAACGCCGGCATCGCCGCCGCCAAACAGAACGGCACAAAGTTTGGCCGGCCCCCGGTCGATCCCGCAGTGATCTCCGAGAAACTCGAGATCGCCCAAGACGCCCGAAAGAAGGGCCGAACCGCCGCCGAAGCCGCCAGCTTGGTCGGATGGTCTCGAGCCACGCTGTACCGCCACCAACAAGCTCAGTGTGAGCGCCACTCTGAAGGCGTTGCGCCGGCGTGACGGCAGGACGCGACTCATTACTACGACTCTGGCCGAGGAGTTTCGAATATCGAGCACCCGGACCACCCGCGGCCGCAGCCCATCGAACTCGTTGACACCTCATCGTTCGTTCGCTGGACGAGCAGATGCGTGTCACCTACGAGCCGATTCCCCGTGGGCTGCCCGACGAAGATTTCCACAAGCCTTATCGACTGTCTGACGTTGATGCTTAGATTTCACTCAGAACACAGTCGACCAAAGAGAGGCGCCATGTCCCGCATTCGAAAGCTCATCGCCACTGCAGGCATGTTCATGCTCGGTTCCATCGCGATCCCGGTCGCTCATGCTCAGCCACTCCCCGGCGGATCTGTAGAGTTGCCGGCCGTCGAACCTATGCCGGTGGCGGTCCCGCCCGGTTCTGTCGCCCAGCAACTACCGCCTCTACCCTTCCCGTTTTTCTGGGTGGACCACCTGTTTTCGCCCCCTGCCGCTCCGACATACGTCGCCTCGAACTGGGTTGTACCCTTCAGCGGGTGCCCGGCTGCGAACCAGAGGGCTTTCGCGCAGGACGGAACACAGCTCTGGTGCACTTATCTCGATCTGACCGACGCACGGGTATGGGCTCCATACACCTCGAATGTCCCCTGGACACCTGACTTCAGACACAAACCCCTGACACGAGTGACCAATTCGCTCGGCGGACTGTGACTCTCAGCTTCGATTGGCGGGATTGCGCAGCTTTGTTTGGCGGGGCTTCGTGCCTCTCTTTGGTTCGGCATCATCTCGCCAGGCCAGTAGTGCCGCCCCGGCGCCGATCACTCCGATTGCGACGAGTACGAATCCGGTCGCTTGGAGGCCGATTGCGGTGCCGAGGGTGCCGGCCAGTGGGTAGGTGATGAGGAAGCAGGCGTGGGAGAGGGAGAACTGCGCGGCGAACACTGCCGGCCGGTTCTGCTCGGTGCTATTTCTGCGCAGTAGCCGCGCCGAGGGTGTGAGGATGGTCGAGGTTGCGGCGCCGAGCAGTACCCACATCGTGAGCAAGGTATTCCACTGGGCAGTGCCGCCTGCCCATCCGATCACGATGGCCGTGGCGAGCAAGATGATGGGCAGCGCGGCTCCGCCGGCGAGCATGACTTTCCGGTCGGCAAGTTGGTTCAGTAGTGCGGGCATGCCCAGGGCGACCACCATTGATCCGGCTCCGTATGCGGCGAGCATGAGGGCGACATCCGACTGCGTCCTGCCGAGCTGGCCTTGCACGAGAACCACCGTGTTGACGATGACCATGGCGGTTGTCGTGGCTACGACGAGGTTGAGTCCCATCAGGCCGCGCAGTTCGGGGCTAGCGAAGAATGTCCGTGTCCCCCGGGAAAGTCGGTCAAGGAACCGTGCAGGAGGAGGGGGCTGTGTGTGGGGGAACCGAGAGGCGATGACGAGTGTGGCAGAGCCGAGAAACCCGATGACGGTTCCGATGAAGAGGTTGTTGAAGCTGATTGCCGTCAGCAGGGCCGCGGCGAGCATCGGGCTTACGAGCGATTCCAGATCGTAGGCCAAGCGTGAGAGCGACAAGGCCCGGGTGTACTCGCGCTCGTCTGGCAGCACAGAGGGGATCACGGCTTGGAAGGTCGGTGTGAACGTCGCCGAGGCTGATTGGAGCAGAAAGATCAGCACGTAGATCTGCCACGCTTCGGTGACGAGCGGCAGCGATACCGCGACGCCGGCACGGATTAGGTCGGCACAGATGAGCACGGGCTTTTGGGGTAGGCGAGCGACGAGCGCGGTGGTCACGGGCGAGACAGCCACGTAGGCGATCATCTTGATAGTCATCGCCACCCCCATCACGACGCCGGCATCGCCGCCGGCGATATCGAACGCGAGCAGGCCGAGAGCGACGGTAAGTAGACCGGTCCCGAGTAGCGCGACTACCTGTGCGGCGAACAGCTTGGCGTACGTGGGATTGCGCAGCACCTGGAGCATGAGCGGGTGGGCCTATCTATCGGGGGCCGTCGGCGCACTACTTGATGGGCGCGTGGTGGTGCGGGGGCAGTTGACCGTTCGCGACGGCGTGCTCGGCCTGCTTGACTGCCTCAACGACCAGCGCCACCGCGTGCTCGTCCGTGAGCCGGTAGAGCACACTCGTCCCCTCCTGGCGGGTCGTGACCATCCTCGCCATCCGCAGGCGAGCCAGATGCTGCGACACACCCGATGAGGTCTTCCCGGTAAGTGCCGCCAGGGCATTGACCGGCAACTCGTCATGCTTACGCAAAGCAAGCACAATCCTGACTCGAGTGGGGTCCGAAAGCAGGCTGAAGATCTCCGCGGCGAGGTCCACATACTCGGACTCGGGATCAAGCCCACATAAGTTACTATCTGCGTTCATGCGCACACAGTAACAAAGTTGAGCGGGGTCGTCCCGGTACACACCGCGCAATTGCGCCTCGCCGGGCTCGTCAACTCGCCACTCCCGATGGTGCCGAAACGATCGTTTTTGCTACAAGTGCGTTCGATTTCGCTGAGTTTGTATACGCCGAGGTGGGCGGAAGCCTGGTCTGTAGCGGAACCCAGTCCCGGAATCTGTGTTTCTGATCTACCCACCAGCGACGGGTATTGCTACATTTATCGGTATGGGCCACGCTTTCGGGTACGCGCGGGTGTCGACTGGCGATCAAGACGCACGACTGCAGCACGATGCTCTCGCCGCTGCCGGCTGCTACAAGGTCTTTACCGACACCGCCTCCGGGGCATTGGCCTCGCGCCCGGAGTTGGGAAAGCTCCTCGATCAACTTCGCCCGGGCGACACGCTCGTTGTCTGGCGACTGGATCGGCTGGGCCGATCAATCCGGCATCTGATCGATCAGCTGACCGAGTTGCAGGAGCGCGGAATCGAGTTCCGATCCCTGCAGGAAAACATTGACACCGGGTCCTCGGGCGGGCGGCTGGTGTTTCACATCTTCGCCTCGCTGGCGGAGTTCGAACGAGACCTCATCTCCGAGCGCACCCACGCCGGCCTTGAAGCCGCCCGAGCCCGTGGCCGTAGAGGTGGGCGTCCACCGCTGTTGTCTGGGGACAAACTGCGCACCGCCCGCAAGCTCTACGAGCAACAAGACATGACCGTCGCCCAGATCGGCGAGGTCCTGGGGGTCAGCCGCACCACCGTCTACCGGGCGCTGCAACGCGGGGCCGACAAGCCCCCCGCTCGGCGCCGACAGAAGTCGACGACGGCGTAGCCATGAGCGGGGGCGAGGAACCTCAAGGTTCGATCGGCGCCCCCACTGGCGCGAAGACTGCCGCGGCCCGATGGCAGGTCCTACGCCCACACGTGGAGAGCGGGGTCCCGCTGACCCAGTTGGCCGCAGCCGAAAAAGTCGGGGAACGCACTCTGCAACGCTGGCTAGCCGCCTATAGAAAGGGCGGGATCGCCGCACTGGCTCCGGCAACGCCAACCAAGCGTGGGCGGCGCACCCACCCAGACCTTGTGGCCTACATCGAAGGCCTGGCGCTGAGTACGCCTCGGCCGACCACCGCGTCAATCATTCGCAAAGCCGCCACGACCGCCACCCGCCGTGGATGGCCGATGGTCTCCGCGACCACCGTGCGGGCCATCGTGACCGGTCTGGATCCCGGGATGGTGACCTTGGCTCACCAGGGTGCGGCCGCCTACCGGGACACCTACGAGCTGGTGTGGCGACACCGAGCCGAGCGGGCCAATGCCACCTGGCAGGCCGACCACACCGAACTCGACATCCTCATCAACGACGCCAACGGGCGGCCCGCCCGGCCCTGGTTGACCGTCATCCTCGACGACTACTCCCGGGCAGTGTGCGGCTACATGGTCTTCCTCGGCGCACCGTCTGCGATGAACACCGCACTGGCGCTGCGGCACGCAATCTGCCCGAAGAGCGATCCGAACTGGCCGATGTGCGGCCTGCCCGATGTGCTCTACGTCGATCACGGAACCGACTTCACCAGCCACCATCTCGCCCAAACCGCCAAGGACCTGCATTTTCAGATCATCTACTCGACCATCGCCCGACCACAGGGCCGCGGCAAGATCGAGCGGATCTTCGGCACGATTAACACCGAACTCCTTGCCGAGCTGCCGGGCTATCTCACCCGCGGTCAGCGGCACCCCGAGCCGGTACTGACGCTGCCCGAACTCGACACCGCCATCGGCGAGTTCATCAGTGCCAAGTATCACCGCCGCACCCACCCGGAGACTGGCGACAGCCCCTACCGGACCTGGATCGGCGACGGGTGGCTTCCCCGCCTGCCCGAGACCGTCGATGATCTCAACCTGCTGCTGCTGACCGTGGCCAAAACGCGCATCGTCCACCGCGACGGAGTGCGCTTCCAGGGCCTGCGGTACGTCTCACCGCTGCTGGCCGCCTACGTCAAAGAACAGGTCGTGATCCGGTACGACCCCCGCGACATCTCCGAAATCCACGTCTTCCACAAGAACCAGTACATCTGTAAGGCCGTGGACCCCGATCACGCATCGGCCACAGTCAGCCTCAAAGACATTCAACACGCACGCGCAGCCCGCCGACGCGAGCTACGCGGCCAGATCACCGAACGCATTGCCGTCGTCGCCAGCCACGAAGACCCCTCGTTTCCGGCCCCGCCGGCACCGACCCCACCAGCCCGGAGGAAGACGAAGCTTCGCACCTACCTGGAGGATGACTGATGTCTCCGCAACGGTTCATCGCCACCAAACAGCACCGGAGATTCGTCGAGTTCGCCGACGCCGTACGCCGGCAACGCACCATTGGCATCTGCTACGGCCAAGCCGGGATCGGTAAAACACTGTCTGCCAGACGGTATGCGAACTGGCACAAAGCCGAGCGACTCCTCGAGGAATGGGGACCACGCGATGACTCCGATTTCCCGATCTATGCCGCGCTGGCCAGGAAACGGACAGTCTTCTACACCCCCGCGGTCCTGAGCACTCCGCGTCAGGTCAGAGACGATCTCACCGGCCTGACGGTCCAGGTATCTGCGTGCATCGACGAGCATCTGATCAACACCGGCGAGCTGCAGACACGACCCAGGAACCTGCGCAAGTACGTCGAGCTGATCATCATCGACGAGTCCGACCGCCTCAATGCCACCGCCCTGGAAATGGTGCGAGACCACTACGACCGCGACAACGTCGCCGTCATCCTCATCGGCATGCCCGGGATCGAGAAGAGATTCAGCCGCTACCCGCAGCTCTACAGCCGCGTCGGATTCGCACACGAATACCGGCCACTAAGCAAAGACGAACTGCGATTCGTGCTCGAACGTCGCTGGCCCAAATACGGGCACCCCCTCGACCCCGACGACTTCACCGACGCTCAAGCCCTCGCCGCGATCGCACGGATCACCCGCGGCAACTTCCGCCTCGTCGACAGACTGTTCACGCAGATGGAGCGCATCATGCAGATCAACGAGCTCAACACCATCACCGACGACGTCGTCGAAGCCGCCCGATCCACCCTCGTCATCGGCATCACCTGACACCGCCAAACGAACCTGCGAAATCCCGCCAAACGAAGTTGAGAGTCACACTCCTCGCCACCATCACCCGAAGGGTTCAGCAACGTCCCGATCCGATCAGCCATCGAAAAGTCCCTTTCGCCCGGTCTGCGTATCAATACACCCAAGACCCGACGGGATGGCGTTTCATAAGTATCGAACTCGACCCTGTGACACAGCAGCGACCGTTGGAGGCGTTCCATCCCGCACGGGTGTACCCCATAAAGACATCTCACAAGGACCGGCATGGGATGGCGTTAAAGCTTGCGGGGTAAGAGCTCCCTCCCATTCCGAGCGTTTAGATGGACTAAGCGTGATCAGTGAAGACAGGCGCGGTGTGCCATGCCGGAGCGGGGGGCGTGCCGCCGTGCGAGTATCGGGCTCGTGGACCTGACAGACCAGAAGAGCAGCCCGTCTTCTCCAGAACCGCTGACCGAGGATCAGCGCAAGCATCTGGACTTCATACAGGCAGTCGTTGCTCGGTTGTCCTCATCGTCAGCGACAATCAAGGGTTGGACGCTCACTGTGGCCACCTTCGTCTTCGGCTTCGCAGCCACCCAAGGCTTCCCAGTACTGGCCGGCTTGGGCTTGGTGATCGTCACCGTTTTCGGCTTGCTCGACTCGTACTACCTCCGTGAGGAAAGGTTGTTCCGGTACCTCTACGACGACGCACGCCGCGGCGAAATCGAGGTCTACTCGATGAACAAGAACCTCTACGCGGCCAGGTGCACGAAACGGAGTGTGATCTGGTCGTGGTCCGTATGCGGCTTCTACGGGCCGCTTCTGCTACTCGGCTTGGGGATGTTGGTGTGGGCCACCGTGGCGTGACCAGAGGTTCTAAACTCGCGCCTCAGTGCCTCCCAGGCTTCGTCCTGAGCAAACTCTGAGTACCGTGTCTCCGGGGGCCAGATTCGTCCTACCGCGTCATCCTCCCACCTGGGCACGACGTGCACGTGAAGGTGCATCACGGTCTGCGTGGCGACGGCTCCGTTGCTCTGGATTACGTTGAGCCCGTCCGGCCTTACTGCCCGTTTGATCGGGTCAAGCCCCTAGAAGTGGT
>NZ_JAALDW010000492.1:6567-7778 GCF_014145055.1 Dietzia sp. DQ11-38-2 | reverse complement strand
CCACGCGCGACCCGGCGGACGCGCTCGCGATGCTCGGCGACGTCCAGCACGTCCTGGTCGAGGGCGGACCCCGGCTGGCCGGCGCGTTCCTCTCCGCCGGGCTCGTCGACGAGGTCGAGGCCTACCTCGCGCCCCTCGTGTTGGGCGGCGGCCGGTCCGCCGTCGAGGAGGCCGGTGTCGGCACACTCTCCGACGCGCACGGTTTCGAGGTCTGCGAGACCGCGGTGCTGGGCCAGGACGTCTATCTCCGCATGATGAGACGAACCGGATGACCGGATGACCCGAATGACCACACCCACGAGAGGACCGCTCTGATGTTCACCGGAATCGTCGAGGAACTCGGCACGCTGGACTCCGTCGACACGGTGGGAGACTCCGCGCGTCTGCGGATCCTCGGACCGCTCGTCACGTCCGACGCCGGTCACGGCGACTCGATCTGCGTCAACGGCGTCTGCCTCACCGTCACCGAGTTCACCCCCGGGGTGGGATTCGACGCCGACGTGATGGCCGAGACCCTCGACCGCACCGCCCTGGGTGCGCTGCGTCCCGGGGATCCGGTGAACCTGGAGCGCGCGATGCGGGCGGACGCACGCTTCGGAGGACACATCGTCCAGGGGCACGTCGACGGTACAGGCGCCCTGATCAGCAGGACCGAGCACGCCAGATGGCACGTGCTGCGCCTGTCGATGCCGCCGGAGCTGTCCCGCTACGTGGTCGAGAAGGGATCCATCACGGTGTCGGGGACCTCGCTCACGGTGTCAGCGGTCAGTCCGCTCGGGCAGCGGGAGCCGTGGTTCGAGGTCTCGCTCATCCCCACCACGCTGGAGGACACGATCCTCGGTGGTCTGCCCCGGGGAGGCCGGGTCAACCTGGAGGTCGACGTCCTGGCCAAGTACGTCGAGCGTCTCCTGGGAGGACGCGGTGACCGGACCGGGTGAGCGGATGCGCCATACTTGTGGCCGTGCCCGCGGACGCCGCCCGGGTGTGATGAGTACCGAGGAGAACCCGCAGCAGTGACCACCTTCGACGGCATCGACCGCGCCATCGCCGACATCGCGGCGGGACGAGCCGTCGTCGTGGTGGACAGCGAGGACCGGGAGAACGAGGGCGACCTGATCTTCGCCGCCGAACTCGCGACTCCCGAGCTGATGGGTTTCCTCGTCCGGTACTCGTCCGGATACGTGTGCGTGACGCTCGAGGCCGAGGACTGC